>CBDTYK010000013.1:0-9357 GCA_965364595.1 uncultured bacterium | reverse complement strand
TCGCGGAGTTGGCCCCTTACCTCCCCGGCTCGTTCCTCGCCGGGCAGGAACCTTTCCCCACTGCGTGGGGAACAGCACCACGAAAACCGTCGGTGGATCGTGGGAGGGGCCACGACCACCGACGGCGGTGGAGTGGGCTGTGTGTGCCGAATCACCGGCTGGGGACATCTCCCCGCCCACTCTCGTATCTGACGTCGCAGAGCTGGATCAGGTTCCCGAGTTTCCGCGGAGACCGCTCCGGGTATGAGGGTCCTACTGGAACAAATACCCACAAGACATGGTTGTTGTGGACAAGTCTGGGGACAGACCTGGGGAAACATTCCCGACATCTCCCGGACACCTGCACCGCCACGTCTCCGTCGAGCACACCCGCATGAGGGGTTCACATGGTGAAGCACATCTGTCATATTGTGGGACGGATCGCCGTACCGATGACCGCCCTCCCCGTTGCGGGCTTCATCGCCCAGACGGACGATCGTGGCGACGATCGAGGAGAGCGACTGTGGTGACACCCACTCGGAACAGTGTCGTCAGCAAACTGACCGACGAGCGCGGCCGTCTCACGACGGACCTCGTCTCGCAGTACTTGACCGCAATCGGTGAATACGACCTGCTCACCGCAGAGCAGGAAGTCGAACTGGCCCAGATGATCGAAGCCGGCGAGAACGCGCTGGTCCGTCTCGAGAAGCGTGACTACGGCACGAAGAAGGAAGAGCTGGAGCTCCGGCGTCTCGAGCGGAAAGGCCGGGAAGCGAAAGACGCGTTCCTGACCGCCAACCTGAGGCTCGTCGTCGCCAACGCCCGGCGCTATGCCAACACGTCGGGGATCGACTTCCTCGACCTCATCCAGGAAGGAAACCTCGGACTCATCAGGGCGGTCGAGAAGTTCGACTGGCGCAAGGGTTTCAAGTTCTCGACGTACGCCACCTGGTGGATTCGGCAGGCGATCACCCGCGCCATCGCCGACAAGTCACGCACGGTTCGGATCCCGGTCCATCTCCACGACACGCTGGCGGCGGTCCGATCCGCACACTCGAGCTTGAAGGCCGAGCTCGGCCGCGATCCCAAGCCGGAGGAGATCGCCGAGGAGGCCGGAGTGACGGTCGACCGTGTCGAGCTTGCGCTCGGCGTGGCGGATACCGTTTCGCTCGAGCAGCCGATCGGGGAGGACGGCGCGCAGCTCGGCGACTTCATCCAGGACGAGGAAGCGGCCGACCCGGTGACGATCACCGAAGAGATGGACGTCGCCAACTCGCTTCGCACGTCGATCGATCGGTTGCCGCAGCGTGAGGGACGTATCTTGGCCCTCCGATACGGCTTCTACGACGGGGTTCCGCGGACGCTCGAGGAAATCGGCGAGGAGTTCAGTCTCACCCGGGAGCGTATCCGCCAGCTCGAGAAGCTCGCCCTGTGCAGGCTCCGCCATCCCAGTTTCGGCATTCGTGAGGCAGACCTGATCTGATCGAGGCTTTCCCCGCTCTGGGAGAAGCGACCACCGATCTGCGTGTAAGGTTTCCCGCCAGTGACAGCGACACTTGCGACCTTGCGTGCAGAGATGGGCTACAGGAGACGGCTCCTCGGAATCCTGCTTCTCATCTCGTCCATCTTCCTGATCTGGGGCCCCGGTTTGGCGTCGGCGCAGGAAGGGGAGAGTGTTGCGACACGTCTCCGCTTCGAGAACGTCGACGGCGATCGAATCCCAATCGAGGGAGGTCGAGTCACCGTTGCGACGCCAGATGGAGAATTCGTCGGCGAGGGGTTCTCGGACTCCGAGGGCAACGTCGAGATCGCAGTCCCGGCTCCCGGCAACTACGTGCTCACTCTGGACGTCGAAACGCTGCCTGAGGGTGTCGTCCTACGAGACCCAGAGCGGGTGTCCACCGAAACGCAGGTGCTCGAAGGACAGATCGGCCGTACGATCTTCGCCCTGATTTCCGGTGATGTCACCATCGACACGGACGACGGCACCTCGCTGCGGCAGGTCCTCCAGCTCTCGGTTGAAGGGCTGAAACTCGGCCTGTTCCTCGGGATGGGTGCGATCGGGCTCTCACTGATCTTCGGAACCACCGGCCTGGTGAACTTCTCCCACAGCGAGATGATCGTGTGGGGCATGTTGGTCGCGTACTTCTTCAACTTCTATGGCTTCGCCGGTTTCCTCGGCTTCATGGCCGGGTGGCCCGCACCCTTCGGAGCTGGGATCAATCTCGCGTTCGCTGCGCTCTTCGCGATCGCGGGTGGGGCCGGCATGGGCTATGCGATGGACAAGTGGATCTTCCTACCGCTCCGTGAGCGGGGCGTCTCGCTGATCTCCCAGATGGTCGTGACCATCGGTCTCTCGCTGATCCTGCGTTACGTCTTCCTGTTCATCTTCGGGGGCTCGCCCCGCTTCTTCGCCGACTACACGGCCCAGTCCGCAATCACGATCGGAATCGTCGACATCACGCCGAAGGATCTCATCACGGCCGGTCTGTCCGTTCTGATCCTCGTGGGTGTCGGGGTGCTCTTGCTGAGAACCAAGCTCGGCAAGGCCATGCGGGCCGTTGCCGACAACCGCGATCTCGCCGAGTCCTCCGGGATCGACGTGCAGCGGGTCATCCGCAGCGTCTGGGTCCTCGGCGGGTCACTCGCCGGCCTCGGCGGCGTGTTCATCGGTCTCAGCGAGCAGGTGAGCTGGAACATCGGGTTCAGAATGCTGCTGCTCATCTTCGCCGCCGTCGTGCTGGGAGGGCTGGGTACCGCCTTCGGGGCACTCGTTGGTGCGCTGGTCGTCGGCGTCGGGATCCAGGTTTCGACCCTGTTCATCCCGACCGAGTTGAAGAACGTGGGAGCCTTGGCGCTCCTCATTCTGGTGCTGGTCTTCCGTCCCCAGGGCATCCTGGGCCGAGCCGAGAGAATCGGGTAGGTACGCCATGACCCTCGCTGCGATCGATTGGGGATTCATCCTCACCCAGTCCGTCACCCAGGCGTTCGACTTCAACGCTGTCGTCTACGCGCTGGCCGCGATCGGGCTCAACGTCCACTTCGGGTACGCGGGCCTCCTGAACTTCGGCCAGGTGGGATTCGTGGCGATGGGGGCGTACGGCATGGGGCTTTCGATCACGCTGTGGGAGCTCAATCCGTTCCTCGCAGTCGTGGTGGGGATGATCTTTGCTGCGATCTTCGCCCTCATCCTCGGCCTTCCGACGCTCCGGCTCCGCTCCGATTACCTCGCAATCGTCACCATCGCGGCAGCCGAGATCGTCCGGCTGATCGCCCGGTCGACGGTGATGCGCCCGATCACCCGTGGAGCCGAGGGCCTCAACGAGTTCATCGGCCCCTTCCGGGATCTCAGCCCGTTCTCGGCGAGCGAGATCTACGGGATCGGCCCGATCGAATGGCGGGGCTCTCAGTTCTTCGCAGTGGTCGTCGGATGGATACTCGTGGGTCTGTCACTGCTCCTCGTCGCCCAGCTCATGCGATCCCCGTGGGGGCGCGTGGTCAAGGCCATCCGTGAGGACGAGGACGCCGCCCGGGCGCTCGGGAAGAACGCCTACTGGTACAAGCTGCAGGCTCTCATCCTCGGCGGTGTGATCGGCGGTCTCGGCGGGATGGTGCAGGCGCTCGGGAACGCCACCGTTCAGCCCGACTTCTTCGTTGCGCCGCTCACCTTCTTCTTCTGGCTGGTGCTGATCCTCGGTGGCGTCGGCAAGGTCTGGGCGCCGGTCTTCGGAGCCGTCGTGTACTGGTTCATGATCACCTTCATCCAGAACACCGGCCGTCAACTGGTGGACGAAGGGCTCATCCCCACGTCGATCATGGACACCAGCCAGATCGACCAGATCCGCTTCTGGATCGTGGGTGCGGCGCTGGCGCTGCTGATGGTGTTCCGGCCGCAGGGATTCTTCGGATCGAGGGAGGAGATGGCCCTTGACGCCCGCTGAACAGCTCGCCGATGTCGCCCCGGAGCCGGGAGTGTCGAAGCCCGACCCGATCCTGGTGGTCGACGACGTGACCCGGGCCTTCGGTGGTCTCAAGGCCGTGGATGTCGATCATCTCGAAGTTCAGCGAGGCGTGATCACGGCCCTGATCGGCCCGAACGGCGCGGGCAAGACGACGTTCTTCAATCTGCTCACCGGCTTCGACCAACCCGACACGGGAAACGCCGTGTTCGATGGTGAGGTGGCGTCCGGGAAGTCCTCTCACGAACTCGCACGCAAGGGCATGGTGCGGACGTTCCAGCTGACGAAGGCACTCACGAAGCTGCCGGTCATCGAGAACATGAAGCTCGGAGCCACGCACCAGAGGGGCGAGCACTTCTTCGCGGCGCTGCTCTCTCCGCTCTGGGCAGCCCAGGAGAAGGAGATCGAGTCACGCGCCGATGCACTTCTCGAACGGTTCAAACTCGACCACATGCGCGACGAGTACGCCGGCACCATGTCAGGTGGCCAGCGGAAGCTGCTCGAAATGGCTCGCTCGCTGATGGCGGATCCCAGACTGGTGATGCTCGACGAGCCGATGGCGGGCGTGAACCCTGCCCTGACACAGTCGTTGCTCGAACACGTCAAGAGCCTCCGAGATGAGGGCATCACGGTCATGTTCGTCGAGCACGACATGGACGTCGTCAGGGACATCTCCGACTGGGTCGTGGTCATGGCCGAAGGCCGGATCATCGCCGAAGGACCACCCGACACGATCGGCAGCAACCAACAGGTGATCGACGCGTACCTCGGGTCACACCACGATTCGGCCCTCGACCTCGATGCCGATGTGCTCGGCGGGGAGCAATCATGACAGAACCGCTCATCGTCATCGACAACGTCGTAGCCGGCTACACCCCAGGCGTGCCGATCCTCAACGGGTGCAACCTCGAGCTCGCCCCCGGTGAGCTCGTCGGGATCATCGGCCCGAACGGGGCAGGGAAGTCGACCATGCTGAAGGCGCTGTTCGGGCTCATCACCGTGACGAGTGGTGAGGTCACCTACAAGGGCGACGACATCATCAAGCTGAAGGCGCATGAACTCGTGGAGCGCGGTATCGGCTACGTCCCACAGAACAACAACGTCTTCCCCAGCCTCACGGTCGAGGAGAACCTCGAGATGGGGCTCTACCTCCGACCTGAGAAGATGAAAGAGCGGATGAGTGTCATCGGCGACATGTTCCCACGGCTCGCCGAGCGGATGAAGCAGCGAGCGGGATCGCTTTCCGGTGGTGAGCGTCAGATGCTGGCGATGGGACGGGCACTCATGATGGAGCCCGAGGTCTTGCTGCTCGATGAGCCATCAGCCGGCCTGTCTCCGGCACTCCAGGACGAGGCATTCATCCGGACCAAGCAGATCAACCGCAGCGGAGTCGGGATCATCATGGTCGAGCAGAACGCCAGCCGCTGCCTCCAGATCTGCGACCGCGGCTACGTCCTCGACTCGGGCCGGAACGCCTACACCGACACCGGCGCCAATCTGCTCAAGGACCCCAAGGTCATCGAGTTGTACCTCGGGACGCTCACTCAAGCGCACTGACTCTCTGCCGGCCGACCGATCGACAGGCGAGGTGTAGGGGCGAGGCTTGCCTCGCCCGCGGCGCATCACCTCCGTCCCGACGATCACTCGCAGGCGCGATTCGGATCCTGTCGCGCCTGTTCCTTTCCGAGTTGAGAGCAATGCCCGAGCTGCGGGCGCCGCAAGCGGCCGCCCCTACCCTCGAACGGTTTCCTGGCGGGTTGACGCTCGACGAGGCTGCTGTGCGAGAAACTGAGACACCGGACGCGTCTTCAGCGAGGTGACGAACGCGGCGACTCCCGGAGTCAGTACGCGAGCCAGGTGTCGACGGTGGTCTTGGCGACGACGCGGCCGCGGTGCACGACCGTCCGCCCCGCCGGTTGATCGGCGATCGCGGCCCGAACCGACGGGGCATCGATGGCGACGAAGTCGGCGGGTGAGCCCGGCCGGAAGTCGAGCAGCGGACGACTGGTGATCGCCCGGATGTGGTTCGCGACCATCTCGAAGGCCTGCTCCGGTGTCTGGTGGCTCACCGAGACCAACAGACTCGCAGTCTCCAGAGGGTCAGAGGTCCCGATCGGATAAAACGGATCCTGGCAGTTGTCGGCGCCCCCGCCGACTGTCACGCCCGCTTCCAGCATCGCCTCGACGCCGACCGTTCCGCGCGGTGGTGCCTGATGGAGGTCGCGCGCCTGCAGATACAAGTTGGTTCTCGGCAGTGTGACCACCGTGATGTCGGCATGCGCCAGGGCAGTCGCGATCTCGCGCTGCTCCTCCTCGGACTTGAGCCCATGACTGACACAGTGGGAGGCGTTGACGGTGCCTTCCAGTCCGTGCCTGATCACCGCCCGCGACAGGTCGCGGAGGGTGTCGAATTCGGGGTCGAGCACCTCGTCCACGTGGAGATCAACGTGAAGTCTGGTCTCAACGGCGAGATTCAAGAGATGATCGATCGCCGAAACCGGATCGTCCTCGAGGTGCGGGGCACCGCCGATGACGTCAGCTCCGAGCTCCAGCGCCTGATCGAGCATTCGGCGGCCCTCTCGCCCGTCCGGTCCGGTGAGCGGATAGGCCATGGCCACGACTTCGAGATCGCACAGTGGCTCGACCGCATCTCGAACCTCGAGCAGTGATCGAACCGCCGTGAGGCCTGCGTAGACGTTGGTGTCTGCGTGGGAGCGAATGAGCGTCGTCCCCGACGCCACCATCCGCCGGATCGCGCTCGTCGCCCGAGCAACGACGTCCTCCGGCTCGATCGTGCTCCAGCCGATCCGCATGACTTCGATGGCGCCGAGCAGATCGCCGGCGGGGTTCGGGAACCGATCGGCGAGCAGGGCCTTGTCGAGATGGGCGTGCGGTTCGCCGAAGGCGGGCAGCACCAGACGTCCGTCCAGGTCGACCTCGTCAGATGCCGAGTCGGAGTCGGCGATGAAGACGCCGCGGTCGGCCAGCAACTCTGCCGGCGTGCCGTTCGGGAACCGGCCGTTGACGAAGCGCGTCGTCACCGTCGCTCGGACCTCATGTCAGCGGGACGACTCACGCCGCAACGCTACCGGAGGGAGGCGCGGGCTGCGCCTCCCTCCATGGGGTTGTCGTCGAGTGCGTGCGGTTCGTCAGCGGCCAATCGACGGGTCGATGAACTCGTTCGTGACGAGGTCACTGGCGGACAAGCCGTCTGGCACGTTGAACGCGGGGATTCCTGCGACCTGACCGATGATCGTGTCGATTCGATCGAGGTCGAAGTCGCCGAGCGTGTCGTTGGTGCCGTTGGCCACGATGCCCAGTGAGTCCATCATCATCACGGTGCTCGCCACCGAGTCCTCGGTCAGGACCCAGAACGAATCGAGATCCGTGACTGCCTGCAGGATCGCGGCGTTGGTCGCCGACGGGTCGTTCTGGAAGTCGACTGCCGATTGTTGGACGAGCGGGATGAACGCCGTGAGGCAGGATCGTGCCGCGTCGTCGAGCTTGTCGGTGCGGATGCCGAGTGCGCCCTGATACAGCTCGTATCCGGAGTCGTGGATCAGCAGGAAGTCGACTGGCTTGCCCCAGTCCTCGAAGCCGGTCTCGTAGTTGTAGGGCTCCTGGGTGGCGAAACCCTGCTGGACGAGCGCACCGTTCTCGGCGATGAACCGCTGCGGCCCGCCGTCGTAGGAGGGATCGATCTGGTCGGCGTTGAGCTGCCCGGTCCCGACCAGGTACTCGGTGTAGAACTGGCCTGGGAAGACGTTGACGACCGCGCCGGATTCGCCGATATCGGAGAAGTCGGCGAAGTCGTAGGTCTCGGGATCCCACATGAGGATCTGCGGGTTCTTTTCCAGGGGTGCCATCACGGCGATCGTCGGCGTTTCGGCGAACGTTGCGATCTGCTCGTCGGTGTTGACGTAGCCGAGGAAGATCGAATCGTCCGTGTACATCAACGACACCGTAGGTTGTGAGCCGATGTAGGGACCGCCGGCGCGGATCTCCACGGTGATCGAGGGATCGGCCGCCAGCGGACCGGTGAAGACGCCGCTCTCAGGGTCGACCGAGCCTTCTCCTGCGGTCAGGTTGTAGAGCGCACCGTGCTCGGGCTCGGGGAACCAGTCGGTCTGCATCACGATCGGGTTGGGACACTGCGACAGGTCGCCGGCCGTCTCTTCCATGGCAGCGGTTGTCGTGGTCTCCTCGGCCATGGCCTCGGTGGTCTCGGTCGTCTCGGCGGCGGTCGTGGTCGTCGCAGGCGGTGCGGCCGTGGTTTCGGTGGTCTCCTCTGTGGCGTCGTCGCCGCCACACGCAGCCACGACGAGCAACATGACGACGGTGAGAGCGATCCAGCGCATTCGTTGGTTCATGGGGGTTACTCCATTTCGGGGATGTGTCGTGATACTCCCGGTGTTCGGGAAATCGAAGTGGGGCTGAGCGACGGACGTGTGTCGCGACTGTTGCGATCAGGTTTCCGAGCCCTCGTACCAGGCAGCCGTCAGCCGTGTTCTCAGCCAACCGAACATGACGAACACGAACAGTCCCAGCAGGGTCGAGAACGCCAGAGCCCCCCAGAGTTGCTCGGGTTGCAGGCGGTTCACGTAGAACTGGATGAGGTTTCCCAGTCCCCGCTCACCGCGACCGAAGAAGAAGTCACCGACGATCGCTCCGATCACCGAGAGGCCGGCCGAGATCTGGAAGCCGGTCATCATCGCCGGAATCGACGCAGGAAGCTGGAGTTTGACGAAGCGTGTCCAGCGTGAGGCGCCGTGGAGGGTGAAGATGTCATGGAGACCCTTCTCGGCGCTCCGAAGCCCGAACAAGGTGTTCGTGATGATCGGGAACAGGCTGATGATGACCACGACCAGCAGCCGAGCTCCGAAGCCGAATCCGAAGAACAGGCCGATCAGCGGGACGAGCGCGAGGATCGGAACGGTCTGGACGAAGACCGCATATGGATAGAAAGACCGTTCGACCCACTTCGCCTGACTCATCGCCACCGCCCCGGTGATCCCGATGACCGCTGCGATGGCGAGACCGAGGAACGACAGCTTGATGTCGAGCCACAACCCGCCGAGCAGCTCTGTGAGGTTCTCGCCGTTCAGGAACGACTCCTGGACGATGTCGTGGGGGTAGGGGAGCAAGGTGTTGCGGAGCCGTTGTGCCGCCTCCGCTCCGCCATCGCGCCCGAGCAGCGGCGCCAGATACCGCCACGACAGCAGATACCACACCCCGATGACCGCCCCAAACACCGCCAACGGCCCCACCAACAGCCGCAGCTTCTGTCCGAGTGTCCCGCCTGTCGGATAGAACACCGCCGACGTGGCGGTGACTTCGCCCGGCACCAGGTGAGGCGTCGACGACGGCCCATCCACAACCCGCTGAGTATCAGTCATGTGCAGCACGCTGCGCGGCGCTC
>CBDTYK010000012.1:0-9507 GCA_965364595.1 uncultured bacterium | reverse complement strand
GAGATGACCTCCGGCCAGGCCTGGGTCTCGGCCTACATCACCGACTTCGACTGCCCTGAGGGTGCCGAGCCCGGCTGGGGTCACGGCGACGAAGGTGGCTGTGACTACCTCGGCGAACGCTACGGCGATGGCTCTGGCATGGCGTTGACCCTGGATCGCAAGCTGACCAAGGGGACGCTCGTCGGTGAGATGGTCGTGTACGGCGGCGCCCACGGAGCCGAGTGGACGCAGCTCGCAACCGTGCCCGTGAATGTCACTTTCACCGGCCAGGGCACCCTCGCGAAGTCGACGTCCACCTACCGCTGGAACGACGGCAGCTCGAGCTACTCGAGCCGCTACACGAGCCAGTACCGCAACGCCATTGTGAGCGGAAACATCGGCGCCATGGGCTTCGATCCGGCACTGTCGAGCGGCACGCTCGAGTCGTTCAAGTCCTTCGACATGAGTCGTTCGAAGTAGAACACGCCATGGCTTCTCGCATGCGTAGAGCGAGAAGGGAGGGCGACCGGCTCAGCCGGTCGCCCTCTTCGCGTCACACCCAATACTCAATCCACGCCGAACTCGTCGTGCTTCATGTATCTGTCGGGGATCGACTCGTCGGCAGCAACCACTGCTTCGAAAGGGGAAGGGGCGGTCACCAATCCGGCCTACGAAGATCCCGTTGTCAAGGAGGAGAGATCGGCCGGCTTCAGTCGTTGCGATTGACGTCCGGGAGCATTGCGGACCTCAGCACGATCTCATGGCGATAGGAACGACGGACCTCGTTCACCCGGCGCTCGGCGTCGATCTGCATCTGTTCGAGCTTCGCCTCGAGTGAGGCGACCCGCTTCTCGAGCTTGGCGATCTTGTCCTGGTATTCGATGACCTGCTTGACGCCTTCGAGGTTGAGGCCCTGGTCGGTCAGCTCCTGGATCTGGTTGAGCCGGTCGATGTCCTCCTGGGAGTACCGGCGGGTTCCGCCAGAGGTCCGGAACGGCTCGATCAGGCCCTTGCGCTCGTAGATGCGCAGCGTCTGGGGGTGCATGCCGGCGAGCTCGGCGGCGACCGAGATCACAAAGACCGCTCTGCGTGTCTCCTTGCTCATGCTCACACCTCCAGATGTGACCTGATCGAGTCGTCATCGTACGTGGCGAGCTGCTCGACCAGCCGCTTCTCGTCCTTCGACATCCGCTTCGGAATCACGACCTCGACCTTCGCCAGCAGGTCGCCGGCCTTCCCTCGTGAGGGGACCACGCCCTTGCCTCTGACTCGGAAGGTCTTGCCGCTCGGTGTCCCGGCCGGGATCTTCAGCTTGACCGAGCCGTTCATCGTGGGGACATCGAGCTTGGTGCCGAGCGAGGCCTCGGCGAAGGTCACCGGGATCGTGACCAGCAGGTCGTTGCCCTTTCGTGAGAACACGCCGTGCTTGGAGACGTGGACCTTGACGAGCAGGTCACCGGCCGGTCCGCCGTTGGATCCGGGCGATCCGTTGCCGCGCAGCCGGATGGTTCCGCCGTCCTTGACGCCGGCTGGGATCTTGACCTTGATGTTGCGGCTGCGAACTTCTGTGCCGCGCCCGCGACAGTTCGAGCAGGGCTGTTCGATCCGCTTGCCCGAGCCCCGGCACTCCGGGCACGGGCTGGCGAAGCTGAACAAACCCTGGTTCTGGGCGACCTGGCCGGCGCCTCCGCAGGTGGGACACGTGGTGACCGATGTCCCGGGCTCGGCACCCGAACCGTGACAGCGCGAACACGCCGCCTCCCCGCGGACGGTGACGGTGGTCGTGACGCCATGAACGGCATCTTCGAACGACAGGTGCAGATCTGTCTGAAGGTCGGCGCCACGTCTCGGGCCGGTGCCTCGCGAACGGGCCGCGCCGCCACCGAACAGATCCCCGAAGCCTCCGAACAGATCGCTGAGATCCTCGACCCGGATGTTCTGGCCACCGAACGGCCCGCCGGCCGGGCCGAACCCGCCGAAGCCGCCACCGGGGTATCCACCGGAAGCGACGACGCGACGGAACTCGTCGTAGTCCTTGCGCTTCTCGGCGCTCGACAGGATCGAGTAGGCCTCGGAGACGTCCTTGAACCGGTCCTCGGCGGTGGCATCGTCCGGATTGGCGTCAGGGTGGAGTTTCTGGGCGAGCTTGCGATAGGCGCGCTTGATCTCTTCGGCCGACGCGGTCTTGTCGACGCCGAGGATCTCGTAGAAGTCCTTCTCCGCCCAGTCCGGGTTCATCTCACTCGCTCTCCAGCGCCACCAAGGCAGCCCGCAACACGCGGCCGCCCAGCAGATAGCCGCGACGCAATTCCTGAGACACGACCAGATTGCCGTCGCCCGATGACATCACGGCCTCGTGCAACTCGGGGTCGAACGCAGCGCCTGCGGCCTCGATCGGCTGCAAGCCTTCCTTCCCCAGGACGTCCATCAGCTGGTCGTAGGTGCCCCGCATCCCGCCCAGCATCTTCTTCTCGGTTTCGGTCGATGGTTCGATCGCCAGGGCGGCGTCGAAACTGTCGAGCACCGGGAGCATCGATCGGACGACGCGTTCGGACGCACTGGCCACCATGGCGTCGCGGTCGCGGACCGAGCGTTTGCGGAAGTTGTCGAACTCGGCGGCCACTCGGCGGAGGTCATCGAGATGGTTCTCCGCCTGACTGCGAGCCTCGGCCAGGTGTGCAGTCAGGACACCGATCGCCTCTTCGCGATCCTCCGGCAGATCGACGCCGAGGTCCGCCGGGGTCGGGGAGGGCTCGCTGCCCTCCCCGCTCTCGACGACGTCACCTTCGACGATCTCGACTCCCGGGAGGTCCTTCATCTGATCCTCGCTCATGACGTGGAACGTGAAACGTGGAACGTGAAACGGGGACTCATTCGTCCTCGTCGACGATCTCGGCTTCGACGATGTCCTCGTCGTCACCGGCTTCACCGGTCGGGCCCGCTTCGGCATCGGCTGCCGCCGCTGCCTCCTGATAGACCCGAGTGAAGGCGTTCTGGCTCGCCTCGACGAGGGCGTCCATCTTCGACTGGATCTCCGACGAGTCGGTGCTCTCGTCGCCGAGCGCAGCCTTCAGGTCTGCGAGTGCCGACTCGATCCCCGACTTCTCCTCGTCGTTGAGGTTGTCGCCCTGCTCGGAGAGGACCTTCTCGGTCTGATGGACGAGCTGATCGCCGCGGTTGCGGGTCTCGACGGCTTCACGCCGTTTCCGGTCCTCCTCGGCGTACGCCTCGGCATCTTTGACCATCTTGTCGATCTCGTCCTCGGCCAACGCCGTTCCGCCGGTGATCGTCATCGCCTGCTCCTTGTTGGTGGCGCGGTCTTTGGCGGTCACGTTCACGATGCCGTTGGCGTCGATGTCGAAGGTGACTTCGATCTGCGGCACACCCATCGGTGCCGGCGGGATGCCGGTGAGACGGAACTTGCCGAGGCTCTTGTTGTCGCTCGCCATGGCACGCTCACCCTGAAGCACGTGGATCTCGACCTCCGGCTGGTTGGCTTCGGCCGTCGTGAACACCTCCGACTTGCGGGTCGGGATCGTGGTGTTGCGCTCGATCATCTTCGTCATGACGCTGCCCTTGGTCTCGATGCCGAGGGTGAGCGGGGTGACGTCGAGCAGCAGGATGTCCTTGACGTCGCCCTTGAGGACGCCGGCCTGGATGGCAGCACCCGCCGCGACGACCTCGTCGGGGTTGACGCCCTTGTGCGGCTCCTTGTGCGTGAGTCGTTGGACGAGCTCCTGGACCGCAGGCATGCGGGTGGATCCACCGACCATCACGATGTGCTCGATGTCGTCCATCGAGATACCGGCGTCCTTGACGGCCGCCAGGACCGGGCCCTCGACACGAGCGAGCAGGTCCTCGGTGATCTTCTGGAACTCCGAGCGGGTCAGCTTGTACTGCAGGTGCAGCGGACCCTCGGCGGTGGCGGTGATGAACGGCAGGTTGATCTCCGTCTCCGACACCGTGGACAGTTCGATCTTGGCCTTCTCCGCCGCCTCTTTGAGGCGCTGTGCGGCCATCTTGTCTGCGCCCAGGTCGACGCCGTGATCGTTCTTGAACTGGGTGACGAGCCAGTCCATGACGGCATCGTCCCAATCGTCGCCTCCGAGGCGGGTGTCGCCGGATGTCGACTTGACCTCGAACACGCCATCGCCGATGTCGAGAACGGAGACGTCGAACGTTCCACCACCGAGGTCGAACACGAGGATGGTCTGGTCGTGCTCCTTGTCGAGTCCGTACGCCAGCGATGCGGCGGTCGGCTCGTTGATGATGCGCAGCACGTTGAGCCCGGCGATTCGACCGGCTTCCTGGGTGGCTTGGCGCTGGGCGTCGTTGAAGTAGGCGGGCACGGTGATGACGGCGTCGGTCACGGTGTCTCCGAGGAACGCCTCGGCGTCGCGCTTGAGCTTCATCAGGATGCGCGCCGAGATCTCCTGGGCGGTGTAGGTCTTGCCGTCGGCCTCGATCGTCCAGTCGGTGCCCATGTGGCGCTTGACCGAGCGGACGGTCCGGTCGGGGTTGGTGATCGCCTGCCGCTTGGCGACCTCACCGACGAGGATCTCGCCGTCCTTGGACGCCACCACCGACGGGGTGGTGCGGCCGCCTTCGGCGTTGGGGACGATGGTCGGGTCGCCGCCTTCGAGTACGGCGATCACGCTGTTGGTGGTTCCGAGGTCGATACCGACTGCTCGTGCCATGGTGGTTGCTCCTCTGAGTGAACGTTGAAACTGCGCACGCTGTGCGAAGTCTGAGCCTTTCTACACGATACAACTTGAGTGCACCATTGTCATATTCCGAGATCTGTGTACTTCTTTGGTCTCCAGTGTGAAGGTGCATACGCAACACGGGCTCGAACCCTGGCTGCATTCGGCGTCGGAACTCGTCTGAATCGGCGATGATGCTCCCATGAGACTCAGAACGATTCGCGCACACGGGGACGGCACCGCAGTCACGCTCGAGCAGCCACCCGACGATCCCGTGGAGAGCGGCTGGGTGTGGGTTGACGCACAGGTCGAAGGTGACGACGTCGACGAGGTCGTGGCGTTGCTCTCGAGAATCGACGCCGATGCGCTGTCCGCACGTGACGCCGTCGAGGAGCACGACCTGCCCAAGGTGGACGATTTCGGCCATCATCTGGTGGTCGTGCTGCACGGCCTGAGGGACGATCGCGTCGCCACCTACGAGGTGGACTGCTTCGTCAACGACCGGTACCTGGTCACCGTGCACCGTTCCGACTCGACAGCCATCGACACGATCTGGGAGCAGGTCCCTCACAATCCGGCGCTCGCGACCGGGGGAGTCGATGAGTTGCTCGCCCGCCTGGCCGACGTGCTGACCCGCCGGCTGATGGGCGTGCTCGACGCCTTCGACAGGACATCCGACGACCTCATCGTCAAAGCCCTCGAAGCGGACGAACGGCTCCTCGGTGATCTCCTCGCGGTTCGGGCCGACCTGAACACGGTCCGGCGGGTCGTGAACCCCCAGCGTGAGGTGCTCGATGTGCTCCGCACGAGCACGTCGCCGCTGATCAGCAAGAACGGCCAGCGACGTTTCTCGGACGTGTTCGATGTCGCCAAGCGCACCTCCGAGGGGCTCGATGCGGCTCGCTCCACGCTCGCAGAGATCCTCGATGCCTACCGCGGTGCCGAGGCGCGTGACGCGACCGACGTCACCATGGTGCTGACGATCTATGCGGCGATCATGCTCCCGCTCTCGGTGATCGCCGGCTTCTTCGGCATGAACTTCGCCAATCTCCCGCTGGCCGACGACGAGAGTGGCTGGGTACTCGTCACGGTCGCCATGGCGGTCATCGCTGCGCTCTCCCTCGGCATCTTCGTCGCGCTCGGGTGGATCGACCGGCCGTCGGGCCGCAAGGCCGGTACGACGCTCGGTCGAGGCCTCATCGAAGCCGCCCGAGCCCCGGCCCAGATGGTTGGCGCCGCCTACGAGAACGCGACGCCGGTTCTTCCGGATCCGTCGACCACGAGGTCAGTCTGTTTCAGGCCCCGTGAAGCGGACGGCTGACGCCGGGCAGCGCAAAGCGGGAGGCCGTCAGGCCGACCCCGATTGTGATTATCTGAGTCGACCGTACTCAAATATCTCGCGCCAGGGAATATCCTTGGCGTAATCAGCATTACACCTGCTGACGGCTTCGAGCCGACCCCCTCGAGGAGCATCATGCCAAACACCACCCACACCACACTTCCCGTTCTTCCACTCCGCAATGGCGTCGTCTTCCCACACATGGTCGTCACCCTGCGGATCGAAACCAGTGAGGGCAAGACCGCCCTCGCAGCCGCAGAGCGCAACGACGGTCGGTTTCTCCTCGTGCCCCGTGTGGACGGCAAGTACGCCAACGTCGGCACCATCGCAGAGATCCAGGAGTCGGACGGAGACGGGAACGTCGTCGTCGCCGGGATGGCGCGTGCACGAGTCGGCGCCGGATCCACCGACGACGAGGGAGCCCTCTGGGTCGACGCCGAGGCGTACCCCGAGGTCGACATCATCGACGAGCAGCTCGAGAGCCTGGTCTCGGAGTTCCGCGCCGTCGTGTCCGAGGTCATGAACCATCGCGGCATCGGCGCCGTCGCCGATCGCATCCTCGGCATGGAGAACCCCAGCCAGCTCGCCGACCTCGTCGTCTACTCGCCCGACCTCGACCTCGAACAGAAGGTCCAGGTGCTCGAGACACTCGACATCCGCGCCCGCCTCGGCCTCGTGATCGACCTCATGCGGAACGTGCTCGCCGACTTCGAGCTCCGCAAGAAGGTTCGTGACGAGGCGGCAGAGAAGATCGACAGCTCCCAGCGCGAGTACATCCTCCGCCAACAGCTCGCCGCCATCAAGAAGGAGCTCGGCGAGGACGCCGACGTGACCGACGACTACCGCGCCAAGCTCGAGGAGCGGGATCTGCCCGAGCACGTCTTCACGGCGATCAGCAAGGAGATCGATCGCCTCGAGAAGATGAGTGAGCAGTCACCCGAGCACTCCTGGATCAGAACCTGGCTCGACACGATGTTCGACATCCCGTGGGAGAAGCGTTCCGAAGACCGGCTCGACCTCGACGAGGCGTGGGCCGTGCTCGACGGCGACCACACCGGGCTGATGGACGTCAAGGAACGGATCATCGAGCACCTCGCGGTCCGCAAGCTCCGCACCGAGCGCGGGTTGGAGCACGATCGCTCGGCAAGCGCGATCCTGCTCCTGGTCGGCCCTCCCGGCGTCGGAAAGACGTCACTCGGAGAGTCCGTCGCAAAGGCCTTGGGACGCGAGTTCCACCGTGTTGCCCTCGGTGGCGTCCGTGACGAGGCGGAGATCCGCGGCCATCGGCGCACCTACGTCGGCGCCCGTCCCGGCCGCATCGCCCGAGCGATCATCGAAGCCGGGACGATGAACCCCGTCTTTCTGCTCGACGAGATGGACAAGGTCGGCAACGACTGGCGAGGTGATCCGAGCTCGGCGCTGCTCGAGGTGCTCGACCCGGCCCAGAACCACACGTTCCGTGATCACTACCTCGAGACCGATCTCGACCTGCCGGACGTCCTGTTCATCGCAACGGCCAACGTTCTCGAGACGATCCCCGGCCCGCTGCTCGACCGGACCGAGGTGATCCGCATCGACGGATACACCGACGCAGAGAAGGTCGAGATCGCCCGGGACCACCTGCTGCCGCGGCAGACCCGGACGGCCGGTCTGGAGCCCGAAGAGATCGACGTGACCGAAGCAGCTCTCGCCTCGGTGGTCGACCGGTACACCCGGGAGGCGGGCGTCCGGAACCTCGAGCGTCAGCTCGGCAAGCTGACCCGCAAGGCCGCCACCAAGGTGGCCGGGGGAGCGGAGACGCCGATGTCGATCGACGAGACCGACCTGGTCGAGTTCCTCGGCAAGCCCAAGGTGTGGAAGGACGAGGTTTCGGACCGCACGGACGTCCCCGGTGTTGCGACCGGGCTGGCCGTCACCGGCGCAGGCGGCGACGTCCTGTTCATCGAGGCCACGGCCATGGATGGCGAGGCCGGCCTCACACTCACCGGACAGCTCGGTGATGTGATGAAGGAGTCCGCTCAGATCGCACTGTCGTACGTCAAGGGCCACACCGAGCAACTCGGCATCGACCCGGCTTCGCTCGACCGGCGGTTCCATCTGCACGTCCCGGCGGGAGCGATCCCCAAGGACGGTCCGTCCGCGGGAATCACGATGACGACGGCACTCGTATCACTGTTGACGGAGCGGACGGTCAAGCCGACGGTCGGGATGACCGGCGAGGTGACGCTTCAGGGCAAGGTGTTGCCGATCGGCGGCGTGAAACAGAAGGTGCTGGCCGCCCACCGGGCCGGGCTCACCGAGGTGATCCTGCCGAGGCGAAATGAGGTCGACATCGACGACATCCCCGAGAAGGTCCTCGAAGAGATGACGATCCACATCGCCGACACCCTCGACGATGTCCTGGTCGTGGCCTTCCCGAGCTGAGCGACAGAACGCTGCGCCGGCCGCAACGGTCGGCGCAGTGTCCTGAGATCCTGGGTTTCGACGCAATCGCCTGCGACCCGAGACCCGGGGAATTCGATGGAGTGGTCGTCGTGATCGCCGATACTCACTCCATGAACCCTCTCACCAGGACCATGCGGGCGGCCGAGGACGTCGCACGTGCCACGCCTCCGACGCGCAACCGGTACGTGGATCTGCTCAGGGCGCTTTCGATCCTGGTTGTCGTCTACGGCCACTGGCTCGTGGCGGCGCCGGAGGTGGTGAACGGAGAAATCCGGATCGGGCATGCGCTCACAGACATCCCGTGGACCAGAGGACTCACCTGGGTGTTGCAGGTGATGCCGATCTTCTTCTTCGTCGGTGGGTACTCGAACGCCCTTGGTCTGCGCGCTTCCCGGCGGAAGGGTGTTCCCTACGGCAAGTGGTTGAACGACCGGCTCCGACGGCTGGTCATCCCGGTCCTTCCCGTCCTCGCCCTCTGGGCTCCCGGAGCATGGCTGGCCGTAACGTCCGGTGTGGACACCGAACTGGTCAGGGTGGGGTCCCAGGCGGCTCTCGTACCGGTGTGGTTTCTGGCCACCTATGTGTTGATCGTCGCCGTCGCCCCGTTGACGCTCCTGTTGTGGGATCGCCTCGGCTGGTGGTCGTTCGTGGTCTTCGCCGGCGCTGCCGGGCTGGTCGATGTGCTGTACCTGGGATTCGGGGTCGACGCGGTTCGATGGCTCAACTACGTCTTCGTGTGGAACGCCGTTCACATCCTCGGGTACGCCTGGGCGGACGGCCGGATCGGGGGTGTCGGGCGACGAGCCGTGATCGCGCTTGGGGGCTTTGCATCCCTGGCGGCCTTGATCGTGCTCGGGCCCTATCCGGTCTCGATGGTCGGGTTTGCCGGGTCCACGGTCACCAACTCCAATCCGCCGAAGGTGACCCTCGTCGCTCTCGGCGTGTTCCAGTTCGGTCTCGCCATGATGCTCGAGAAGGTCGCCCAACGCCGACTGGAACGGGTGCCGGCCTGGACGAAGGTCGTGGCCGTCAATGGCTCGA
>CBDTYK010000011.1:0-9866 GCA_965364595.1 uncultured bacterium | reverse complement strand
ATGCCTTGAATCCAGTCTTCTCCTGAGCCCAACGTGGAATTTGATTCTCGAGTGCTTCTTATCCCGGAATTCGCACACGATCCCTTTGGGGTCAGATCTAGATAATCTGGTTGAATTGGCCAGGCATAATGCTGAACGAGCCTTTGCTCCACTCCAGGTTCATGCGCGCCGAATTGAACGGCTCGGCCAGCGTCCATGAAAGCGCTTCGGCTCCGGTGCCGCCTCGAAGACTTTCCTGCCCTGCTCGAAAGGAACTGTCCGATCTCGTCGATGTCGTGCACGGCAACGCCGTTGTGCCCGAACGACGGGGCCGGGCGTATGGCACGTACGAGCACGACGTGTCGCCCTGGCTGATGGCGTGGGCGATCGGCATCGAATGGGATGCGCCCGCCGTCCTCGCCAACGACGAGAAGAACACCGGCATCGAGCCGTTCGGTGGCCGGTACTTCGAAGCCACCGCGGATGCGTCGCCGACCGAGAGCTGGATGGCGATGATGCTCGATCACGTCGCCGCCGCGGAAGCCTCGTACGGCAACACCATGCCGCTGGCGTTCGTGAACTGGGTGACCACCGACCCGCTCGCGCATCCAGAAGAGCCGCTCCCTCGCGAGGATCTGGTCGGCGTGGACCCCATGCACGTGAGACCGACCGACGTCTGGCCCGGCGGGTACTTCGCCGGGTATCACGTGTATCCGTACTACCCCGACTTCCAGCGATACGAGCCCGGCATCGCAGATTTCGTGCACGGCGGTCGCGTCGATCCCTACGCAGGCCTGCTCACCAAGTATCGGGAGCATCACGCCGGCGTCCCGTTCGTGGTCCTCGAATACGGAGTGCCTACCGGTATGGCGAAGGCTCACGAGGAACCGCACGGCCGCAACCAGGGCGACCACACCGAACAAGAGCAGGCGGCGATCAACGCCGATCTCCTCGAGACGATCTCCGAAGTCGGATTGACCGGGGGGTACGTCTTCGCCTGGACCGACGAGTGGTTCAAGCTCACCTGGAACACCATGGACTACGAAATCGCCGACCGACGAGCGATCTGGATGAACACCTGGACCAACGAAGCCCACTTCGGACTCGTTGCGTCCGAGCCCGGCCTGGCCGGCACGCTCGTGCTCGACGGAGATGGGTCCGAGTGGCCGGAACACTCCCGTGCCATCGCCGAAACGCGACAGTCGATCCGCGAGGTGCGAGCCGCCAACGACGAAGGCTTCCTGTACCTCAAGTTGGTCACGGATCGGCCCGAGACATGGACCGTCGCGCCGATCACCGTCGGATTCGACGTGCTCGACGGTGAGGGAGCCGGGATCGGTCCATCTGGTGCGTTCACAGAGGCCGACTATCGGCTCGTGATCGACGGCTCCGACGCTCGGATCGAAGTGCGATCGGGAGCCGATCCGATGTTGAACGCCTACCAGCGTTTCGGCTTCTTCTCGCCCGCAGAGTCCGAGCCGGGCGGCTGGAACCTCCATCGGCTGATCACGAACCGTCCCTATACGCTCTTCGATGGCACCGAGACCGAAGCCGAGATCGACCCTGCCGGTCAGCTCCACCACGGCACGACGGATGTCAACGATCCTGCGTTCGACTCACGCTCGACCTGGTTCGCCGCCGAGGACACCATCGAGGTCAGGGTGCCGTGGCAGGCGATCGGTTTCTCAGACCCGTCGACACACACCGTCTTCGACGTCTCGGCCGACGGCGTGATCGAGCACATCACGATCGATCGGATCGGGATCACCGTCGCATCTGGTTCCGAGACCATCCCGACCACCGGCTACGAGTGGGAGGACTGGAACCGTGTCAGCTACTCCGAGCGCATCAAAGCCGGCTCCGGTGTCTTCGCACAGACGGTGATCGACCTGAGCCGCTGACGCTCAGACCAGAGCCGAGTCTCAGACCAGAACCGTGAAGGTCTCCGGCACGCCAACTGTCTTGGCGAACGCGCTGAGCCGCTGAATCTGGGTTCCGGTCAGGTTGCTGCCGGCTCGCAGAAGCATGATCCCGTTGTGCGCCGTCACCTCGTGGAGCAGCGTCATCCCGGGGCGCAGGTCGCCCAGGGCAACCGTCAGCTGCCGGCGTGAGCGCTCGTCGGGGGCGGCGCTGGTCAACGCCTCGACCGCTTCCAGCCGGAACGCCGGTCCGGTCTCGGCCGCCAGCACGGCGAAGACGTCGGAAGGGTCGTCGTCGAGATCGAGGTGCCCGGCCTTCAGCGCCAGGTCGAGAAGATGCGCTCCGATTCCGACGATGTCGGCGTCTTCGCAGCGGTCCCTCCACGCATCGTGCGGGCGGTTCGCGGGTGGCTGCTCCTGCAGCGAGATCATCTGACCGATCAGCTCCATCCGCGGGATGTTGGCCAGCAGCGTCGCTGTGATCCCGGGATGGGTCTGCCAGAGAGCAGCCGGTTGCGGGTCGAGGTGGAGGCCCGCCCTCCGGTCGTCGACGAGACCTCGAGGGAGTGTGAGCGTTCCGAGCTGGCTGAGGACGCCGGCGAGTTCGAATCGCCACCGGTCGGGAAGGTCCATGTGGCTCGCCATTTGCTGGATGAGATCCCGAATCCGCACCGATTCGTCGTACGTGGCGGGATCGAGCAGGCCGACCAGTTCGACCAACGTATTGACCGTGCCTTTGAGCGTCTGCTCGAGCAATTCGTGCTCGGCGCGCTCCAGCTCGAACTGCCGGATGGCGCTCCCGAGCGCGGCGGCGAGTGTGTCACTCGGACAGGGCTTGGTGAGGAAGCGAAACACTTCGCCCTCGTTGACCGCCCTCATCGAGGCATCGAGGTCGGCTTGTCCGGTGAGCATGATCCTCACGGTCTCCGGAGCGATGTTCCTGACCCGTGCAAGGAAGTCGATCCCGTTGAGGCCCGGCATCTGGTAGTCCGAGACGACGACCGAGAACGGCTCCTCTTGTCCGGCGACCAGCTCGAGTGCGGCCTCCGGATCGTTGCAGGTTTCGATATCGAAACGCCGGCGCAGATTCCGTCGGAGACCGGCAGTGACCCGCTCCTCGTCGTCGACGAGCAGGACACGCCGACTCATTGCGCGCTTCTCATCTCTTCGACCGCGTGGAGCCAGTCCGGCAGACTCCGCTCGAGTCCCATCGGCTCCAGGTACCTGGTGTCTGCGGTGATACGGGCGAGATCGAAGTCGTTGTTCACGACCGCCCGCGCAACCAGGAGTGCGACCAGCGAGCTGAACTCGTCATGGACGGGTGCTTCGTTCAATGCGGTGTGGTACCGGATCGCCTCGACCAGCGAGTCGGGAAGACCCCAGAGTGAGGCGATGTAGGCGCCGAATGCGGCATGCGTTGTCCCGAAGATCGATTGCTCGCTGAGTTCCATGTGGGAGCGGTCGACCTGTCGCCATCGTGACGGCCAGTTGCTGGCGAGGGCCAGGATGCCGATGTCCTGGATCAGCCCAGCGAGATAGGACTCCTCGACGACGTTCCGTTCTGCGCCTGCTGCCTGGGCGATCCGCTTCGCGACCGATGCGATCTCCAGCGAGGACTCGTACACGTGCGACACCATCGCCGCACTGACCGGATCCGACGGGCCCGTGCTGAACACACCGGCGGCGAGGACGAGCGAGGAGATGGTGTCGAGGCCGAGGAGAGCGGTTGCCTGGCCGATGTCGGTCACCTCACGCCGCAGGCCGAAGAACGATGAGTTCACGATCTGCAGGATCTTCAGCGACATGGCCGGGTCCTGGGCGATGATCTCCCCGATCCGTGCCGCCGAAGGATCATCGGAAACCAACTCGGCGTTGATCCTGTTGTAGAGGTCCGGAACGGACGGCAGCGTGCGCGCCCCGCCTGCCAGGCGTCTGAGTTCCGGATCCGCGAGTTCCTCGCGCATCCGCACGGAGCGAAGGATGGCGCTGCGAAGGCCGGCGGCGTCGCAGGGCTTCGCCAGATACTGGTGGGCGAGGCCGGTGGCGCGCAACGTGTCGGCCTTGTCGCTGTATCCCGAGAGGATGATGCGAGCCATGTCGGGATGTTCTTCGGAGACGGCCTCGAGCACTTCGATCCCGCTCATTCCTGGCATTCGGATGTCGGTGATCACGACGTCGTAACCGTCGGACCGCATTCTCGTGAGTGCGTCTGAGCCGTTGTCGACGAAATCGGATGCGATCTCGCTGCGGATGCCTCGAAGCATCCGCTTGAGCCCGCCGAGTACGGCGGGGTCGTCGTCGACGAACAGCGCTCGCAGATGTCCGCTCATGCGATGTCCTCCTCGATGTGCAGGGGAAGCGTGACGATGAATGTCGTTCCGACGCCAGGCTCGGTTTCGAAGTCCAGGGTTCCGCCGTGCTGATCGACGATCACCGAACGACAGATCGTCAGGCCCTGTCCCGATCCGCGTCCGACGTCCTTGGTGGTGAAGAAGGGATCGAAGATGCGGTTCTCGATCTCCTGTGGGATGCCGACTCCCGAGTCGGTGATCTTCAGGACGGCAGTGTCGCCACGCTGGGCCGTCGTAATGGCGATCGTGCCCTTCTGGTCGGAGTCGCCGAGAGCATGCTGGACCGCCTGTGCGGCGTTGCGGATGAGCGCCAGGATCGCATCTTTCAGCGCTCCGTCGAACGCTGGGACGGACGGGAGTCCGTCATCGAGATCGATCGCGACCTCACAGCGGGGCCGCCACTCGTTCCGAGCCGCTGCAATCGTCGCTTCGACCACCGAGTTCAGGTTGACGGGAGCCGTCGATGCTCCGGCGTCGGAGGCCGGCACGTCCCGGAGCGTGACGACGACATCGGAGTAGGTGGTGTCGGCTGCCTGCCAGTCGACCAGCAGCGTGCGCTCGTCGGGTAGGTGCAGTTCGGTGTGTGAAGTCAGCGAGCCGGTGAGGATCGCAACGAGGTGCGACCGGAGGGCGGCGAGCACCTCGGCGGTCCCCTCGACCATCGAGAAGACTCGTGCCGGGCACTCACCGTCTCGAGGGACTCCGAGGATCGCGGCGGCCGCGTGGTTGATCGCCACGAACGTGACGGTTGCAGCCAGTTCGTGGACGACCCATGGGTCTTCGAGCGCTTCGAAGGGTTCGGAGAGACGGCTCAGCCGTTCGGCCGCGTTCGAGTAGTCAAGGACGGCCGCCGCCACGCCGACCGGTTCGAGGTCGATACGAGTGGCGAGGGCGCTCTCGGTTGGAGGCGCTGCGCTCATGATGACCATATCGGCGCCGTGGGGCGTCGATTAAGCGCCGCGCCTCGGTGTCATTGCTTCTTCAGGTACCAGGTGAAGGCCGACTCGGCGTTCACGGAGCCGTCCTCGCTGTAGAGGGTGCAGTCCACGTCGAGCAGTGCCCGCCCCTCTTCGAGACAGGCGGCGATGACATGCGACGGGTTCTGTCGTGGCTTCGCCACCGCCGAGACCACACCGACCGCCGGTGCGGTGTACTTGATCTGTGCGTCCTTGAGGACAGGGATCACCTGGCCGAGCCGGTCGCCGACTGCGTTGAGGAGCACGGCCCCCGTGGCCGTCTCCGCAGCGCCGAAGGCGGCGGCGGCGTGAGCCGTACCGATGTGGTTGTGCAGCTCGTGCCGGTTCGGCAGGGTGACGGTCACGTCGTCGCCCTCGATGCCGATGATCTGATACCCGACGGTCGCCACGAACGGCACCGACGCAGCCATCGCTGCGCCGAGCTCGTCCGGCGTCACTTGGTGTAGATCGCTTCGATCTCCGAGCCGAAGTGATCGGCGACGACACGCCGCTTCACCTTGAGCGTCGGCGTGAGCTCGCCGCCCTCGATGGTGAAGTCGGTCGGCAGGATGCGGAACGTCCGGATCGACTCGGCTTTCGAGACGGCCTTGTTTGCGTGATCGACCGCTTCCTGGATGGCTGCTTTCAGATCGTCGTCGTCGACGTTGTCGGCGACCGACCCCGACTTGCCGTGTTCCTCTGCCCAGCGGGGGAACTCGTCGGGGTCGATCGTGATGAGGGTCGCAATGAACGGCTGGTTGTCTCCGACGACCATCGCCTGAGAGATCAGCGGATGGCTGCGCATCCGATCCTCGAGCACTGCGGGGGCGACGTTCTTGCCGCCTGCGGTGACGATGATCTCCTTCTTCCGCCCGGTGATGCGGAGGTACCCGTCCTCGAGGGTTCCGATGTCGCCGGTGTGGAACCAGCCGTCGGAGTCGATCGATTCCGACGTGGCTTCGGGGTTCATCCAGTAGCCACGCAAGACGTGGCCGCCCTTGATGAGCACCTCACCATCGTCGGCGATCGCAATGGTCGAACCCGGGATCGGGCGACCGACGGTGCCGACCCGGATCGAGTCGGGTGAGGACGCAGTGGACACGGCAGTGGTCTCGGTCAGGCCATAGCCCTCGATCACAGTGACCCCGATGCCGTTGTAGAAGTGGCCGAGCCGCTCACCGAGTGGGGCGCCGCCGCTGATCGCATACTTGGCCCGTCCGCCGAACACGTCGCGAAGCTTCGAGTACACCAGCCGGTCGAAGACCGTGTGGGCGATCTTGGTCGGCAGCGACACCTTGCCGGCCTGCTCTTCGGTCGAGTAGTTGATCGCAGTCTTGGCAGCCAGATCGAAGATCCTGCCCTTGCCGTCGGCGTCGGCCTTCTGCTTCGCAGCGTTGTAGATCTTCTCGAACACCCGTGGAACCGAGAACACCCAGGTGGGGCGAACCATCTGGAGCTCCTCCATCAACTGCGGGACGCCGGTCGAGAAGGCGATCTTGGAGCCACGTTCGATCGACACGACCTGCGCGACTCGAGCGAAGATGTGCGCGAGTGGCAGGAACATCAGCGTGGACGAGTTGGCGTTGATCACGTCGGTGGTCACGACCTCCGCCTGGAGGGCGGTCCAGACGAAGTTGCCGACCGTCAGCTCAACGCCCTTGGGGCGACCCGTGGTGCCCGAGGTGTAGACCAGCGTCGCCAGATCGTCGTGGCCCACTGCGTTGGCGCGGGCGAGGACGTCATCGTCGGAGATCTCTGCTCCGGCTGCGATCAGCTCTTCCATGCCTCCGGCCTCGAGCGAGATGATGTGCTCACAGGTGCCGCGCTCACCGGCTTGCTCGAGAAAGACCTTCTTGAGATCGTCGGTTGCGCACACGATCGCCTTGGCGCCGGAGTTGGAGACGATCCAATCGACCTGATCCGCCGACGACGAGTCGTAGATCGTGACCGTGGCGCACCCGGCGGTCCAGATGGCGTAGTCGAAGAGCGTGAACTCGTAGCGCGTGGGCGAGAAGAGGCAGACGCGATCGCCGTCACCCAAACCGAGGGACATGAGGCCGGCGGCGATGCGCCGGACCTGTTCGGCCATCTCGGCAAACGTGATGTCTTGGAATGGTCCGGATCCCTGGCGATGGGCGAGGATCGGCTTCGCGGCACTCTTCTTCTCGTGCTCCCAGAGCGCCGAGGTGAGGTTCTTGTCAGGGGCGACCTCTACTGAACCTGGGGTGGTGTATTCCTGCATCAGTTCCTTCTCGCGGGGGCTGCATCCGAATCGTACTCTGTGACTCGGCCCTTGGACCAAGGGACGTGTGGTTTCGCAGGCAGGATCCTCAACCCGTGCGGACGGCGTCCCGGGCATCCCATCGCTCTTCGGCGGCAGAGACGATCCCCCGCGCCATCTGAGGGAACACCACGGAATGGAAGGGCACCAGCGAATACCAGTAGAGCCGACCGAACAACCCTCGCGGAACGAAGGTCGCCCGTTGGATCAGGCTGAAGCGCCCATCGTGCTCCTCGATGTCCCATTCGAGCCACGCTTCTCCCGGAACCTTCATCTCAGCTTTGAGGGTGAGGTGCTGGTTTGGGCGGACCTCGACCACCCTCCAGAAATCGAGCGGTTCTCCCTGCCGCACCTCTTCGGGGTGCCGGCGGCCGCGCCGGAGTCCGGCTCCACCGAGCACCTGGTCGATCAGTCCGCGGATCTGCCACGCCCACTGGGCCGAGTAGTAGCCGGTGGCTCCGCCGACCCGTGCGAACGCCCAGTACAGGTCCTCGGCTGCGGCGCAGCTGTCCATGCGGCGCACGTCGGACAGCACGGTGCCGCTTGCGTACTCGGGATCGGACGGCAGCGGTTGTGCAGGCGCCCAATCCTCCGGTGACCATCGTGTTGGAACCTGTGAGTTCTGCACACGCTCGAGTGCACGGTGTACCGACTCCTCGAACCCGAGCGGCTCGTGATCGACGATGTCGGAGATCGGTCGGTCTCTGACGATCACCTCGTTCTTCAGGCTCTGAACCAGTTCCTCGGACGTCACCGGTGACAGGGGCGTGACGAGGCCGATCCATCGACCCGAGAGCCCCGGAGACAGCACCGGGACCGGGATGATCGTTCTCGGCTTGAGGCCGGCCACCTTGGCGTAGGCCCGGATCATCTCCTCGTAGGTGAGAACGTCCGGCCCGCCGATCTCGAAGACCCCTCCGACGGCGTCGGGATGGCCGAGCACGGCGACCAGGTAGTGGAGTACGTCAGCGATCGCGATCGGCTGGCACCTGGTGCGTACCCAGCGAGGGGTGATCATGACGGGGAGGACCTCGGTGAGGTATCGGAGCATCTCGAACGAGAGAGACCCCGATCCGATCACGATGGCGGCCCGAAGCTCTGTCACCGGAACCGTTCCCGCAGCGAGGATCTGTCCGACCTCCTGTCGGCTGGCGAGGTGCTCGGAGAGCTGGGCGTCGTCGTCTCCGAGCCCGCTCAGATAGATGATCTGTTGCAGGTCGCTGCCGTGCGAAGCGGCAACCAGGTTGAGGGCGGCGGTCCGGTCCCTGGAAGCGAAGCCCTCGCCGCCTCCCATCGAGTGCACGAGGTAGTAGGCGGCATCACAACCTTCGATCGCCTCGCCGATCGTCTGTTCATCCAAGAGGTCGACGCGGCGGATCTCGACCTGGTCCGCCCAGGGCATGGCGGCCAGCTTCGCCGGGTCACGGGATGTCGCCACCACGTCGTGGCCTTCCTCGAGCAGTCGGGAGACGAGGCGTCCGCCGACGTACCCGCTTCCGCCGAGCACGGCGATTCGACGTCGTTGCGGAGTCTCTGACTCGTGTGGCTCGAAGTTGGTCATGCCGGCACCTCCAACCCGGTGATGTCCGAGATCTGCCTGACGTACTCATCAGGGTCGGCCTTGCGCTCCAGACCCGAGGCGGTCATCGACCGGGTCTTGCCGAACACGTCCCGCTCCTGCCAGGCTCGATCCCACAGGCCGAACACCCAGCCGACGTTGCCGTAGGAGTTGGGATCGCGAGCGTCATAGAGATGTCGGTTGTTCAAGGTCAGCACCGTTCGGTAGGCATATTCGGGCGTGTTGCTCCACTCGAGGATCTTCTTGCCCCAGTACATCCTCATGTAGTTGTGGAGATAACCGGTTTCGCGCAGCTGGATCATCGCAGCGTTCCAGTAGGGATCGTGGGTTCGGGCCTGCTCGAATTCGGCGCGGGTGTAGACGTGTTCTCGAGGGTCGTCGCGGTGCTCGTCGAGTGTCTGCTTCGCCCAGTCCGGCAGGGACGAGTATTTGTCGTAGTCCGGTTCGAACTCGACGTAGTTGAACCCGAGTTCGCGTCTCACCACCAGTTCCTCGATGTACGAGTCGATCATGTCCGAAGGGGCGCCGGAGGTTCTGATCTCGGTGGCGACCCGGATCGGGGAGATGTGCCCGAAGTGCAGATACATGGACATGTGTGACACGTTGCCCGACTCGGGCTTGTTGCGCTGGTCGTCGTAGGTGGAGAGCAGCTCGTCGATGAAACGCTCGAGCGTTGCGCGAGCCTGGTACTGGCCGCCTGCGAAGAGGCGTGTGCGTGTCTGTACCGCAGCGCCGTCATCGAGTCCGGCGATCGCCTGGTCCTGGGCGTCCAGCAGCGATTTAGGTTCTGCTTCTGCAAAC
>CBDTYK010000010.1:0-9889 GCA_965364595.1 uncultured bacterium | reverse complement strand
CCGGCCAGAAGCTGACCGTGATCACCGGCGAGACAGGGACGGGAAAGACCCTGCTGCTGGGGGCGCTGAGGCTGCTGCTCGGTGAGACGTCGAAGCCGGACCTGGTCGGTCCCTTCGGGGACGAGGCCACTGTGGACGGTCGGTTCATCACTTCGACGGGAACGGAGATCGCCGCTTCGAGGCGGATGCCCCGGACGGGCCGAAGCAGGGCATACCTCGATGGGACGGTTGCGTCGGCGGCTGCCCTCGACGAAGCCACCACCGGCATGGTCGAGATCATCGGCCAGCACGATCAGTTGAGCCTCATGCGTCCGTCGGAGGCCCGCCGGCTCGTCGACGCCGTCCTCGACGGAGACGGTCTCGCCGCGCGTGTCGCGTACCGATCCGCGTGGGAACGGCTCGGCGAGCTCAGGGCACGACAGGAACAGCTCGGTGGCGACAGAAGATCACTCGAGCGCGAGCGGGACCTGGCGGGTCACCAGGCCACCGAGATCTCGAATTCGGGGTTCGGTGTCGGAGACGACGTCCAACTCGAGCGCATGCTCGTGCGTCTGCGCAACGCCGCCGAGCTGACCGAGTTCCTCGCCACTGCTCAACGCGTGATCGAACGGACCCGGGAGACCTTCGACGAGGCGGTGGTGTCGGCTCGACGTGCTGCCCGCCTCGACGAGGGGCTCGAGGGACTCACCGACGGTTTGGCTGCGATCGAGCAGGGCCTCGGTGAAGTCGCAATCGACGTGGGTGACGAGATCGACCGTCTCGACGACGATCCGGCGAGCCTGCAGGAAGCCGAAGCCCGTTTCACCGCCCTCTCGGACCTGAAACGCAAGTACGGCTCGACGCTCGAGGAGATCCTCGAGTTCGGACGTCAGATGAGTGAACGAGCCCGAACGCTGTCGGACCTGCTCGATTCGGCAGATCTGATCGCCGATCAGATCGAAGCGACCGAGCGCGAGCTGGACGGCGCAGCGGCGCTCCTCACCGCCGCCAGGCGACGCGCTGGTGATGCCGTCATCCGGACCGCTCTGGAGCATCTGGGTGACCTCGGCTTCCGTGATCCCGTTCTCGAGGTCCGGATCGAGCCGATCGAACCGGCGGCGAGCGGCGCCGATCGGGTCTCACTCCAATTCGCCTCGGATCGACGCCTCACCCCGGGAGATCTGGCGCGTGTCGCCTCCGGTGGCGAGCTGAGCAGGCTCGTGCTCGCGCTGCGCCTGGCAGGCGGGCCGGGAGAGGTCGAGGCGCTCGTCTTCGACGAGGTCGACTCCGGTATCGGCGGCTCGACCGCAGTCGAGGTCGGTCGCAAACTGGCCGCCCTGGCGAATCGTCATCAGGTGTTGTGCGTGACGCACCTCCCGCAAGTGGCTGCGTTCGCCGATGTGCACTACGTCGTCACGCGAAGCGATCACTCGGCGACGGTCGCACGCGTCGACGGCGATGCACGCGTCGCCGAACTCTCCCGCATGCTCGCCGGTACCTCCGACTCCGAGCACACCCGCCGAGCGGCGGCCGATCTGCTCGACATGGCGTCCGATGTCTGAGCTCTCCCGCCGACCCGCTGATCGTGCGCGACCGCAGGGCTCGGCAGTGCTACGGTGGTGTTCCGTGATCGACTTGACATTCGGGCGTCCACTCACGGATCGGGGGGAGTGATGGCGGGACACCAGACGAAGTACGTATTCGTGACCGGTGGTGTGGTCTCCAGTCTCGGCAAAGGCATCACGGCAGCCTCACTCGGGCGACTGCTGAAAGCCCGAGGACTCAACGTGGTCATCCAGAAACTGGACCCGTACATCAACGTCGACCCGGGGACCATGAATCCGTTCCAGCACGGCGAGGTGTTCGTCACCGACGACGGTGGCGAGACCGACCTCGATCTGGGCCACTACGAACGGTTCGTCGGAAAGAACCTGAAGCGGACGTCGAACGTCACCGCCGGCTCCGTGTATCTCTCGGTGATCAAGAAGGAGCGTCGCGGCGACTATCTCGGGGACACCGTGCAGGTCATCCCACACATCACCAACGAGATCAAGTCGAGGATTGCAGCCGTCGGCGACGAGGACGACGTCGATGTCGTCATCACCGAGGTCGGAGGCACCGTCGGTGACATCGAAGGGCTCCCGTTCCTCGAAGCCATTCGCCAGTTCGCCAACGACGTGGGACGCCAGAACGCTCTCTTCCTCCATGTCACGCTCGTGCCCTACATCGCCTCGTCCGAGGAGTTGAAGTCGAAGCCGACCCAGCACTCTGTTGCCGAGCTGCGATCGAAGGGCATCAGCCCAGACATCATCGTGGTGCGCTCCGACCGGCCGATCGACGATTCGGTTCGCAGGAAGATCTCGTTGTTCTGCGACGTGCCGACTCGCGCCGTGATCAACGCTCTCGACGCGCAGGACATCTATGAGGTGCCGGTCTTGCTCAATCGCGCCGGACTCGACGACGTCGTGTGCGACCGCTTCGACCTCGATCTGCCCGCCCCGAATCTCGACGGGTGGTCGCATCTGGTGCAGAAGGCGCTGTCCGCCGAGAAGCCGGTCACGATCGGAATCGTCGGGAAGTACGTCGACCTGCCGGACGCCTACCTCTCGGTCGTGGAGTCCCTCCGCCACGGTGCAGCACACAACGACCTCGATCTCGATCTGCGCTGGGTCCCGAGCGACGAGCTCACCGGGATGCTCGCCTCCGGGTATCTCGACGACCTCGACGGCATCGTCGTACCAGGCGGGTTCGGATATCGGGGCGTCGAAGGAAAGATCGCAGCGATCCGATACGCACGAGAGCACGACATCCCGTTCCTCGGGTTGTGTCTCGGTCTGCAGTGTGCGGTGATCGAGTTCGCACGAAACGTCCTCGGGCTCGAAGGCGCCAACAGCTCCGAGTTCGATCCCACCGCACCGCATCCGGTCATCGACCTGATGGTGAGCCAGCAGGATGTCGAGGACAAGGGCGGCACCATGCGGCTCGGTCTCTACCCGGCTCGACTCGTCGACGGATCGAAGGTCAGGGCCCTGTACGGCGACGAGCTGATCTACGAACGGCACCGTCACCGCTGGGAGGTCAACAACCGGTACCGCAAGGATCTGGAGGCGGCCGGGCTCGAACTGTCCGGGCTGTCGCCCGACGGTTCGCTCGTCGAGTTCATCGAGTTGCCGGATCATCGGTTCTTCGTGGCCACCCAGGCACATCCGGAGTTCAAGTCCCGTCCCGACGACCCGCATCCGCTCTTCTCTGGGCTGGTTGCTGCAGCCGGTGAACGCCGTGCAGAGATGAGAGCCCGGCATGCCGGAGCGGTCGAGGAGACCATTCGTTCGTGAACTTCCGAATCGTGGGCGACGAGACCCGCGCCACCGGAGCCATCATCGAGTTCCTCGACGTCGCCCTCCAGGGACCTGACGGCGAAGTCCACAGCCGGGATGTCATCCGTCATCCGGGCGGGGTCGGTGTCCTCCCGATCCTGGGCGACGACGTGGTACTGGTCCGCCAATACCGGGTTGCGCTCGATCGCCCCATCCTCGAGATTCCCGCGGGGCGGCTCGAACCCGACGAGGACCCCCTGGCTGCCGGCGAGCGCGAGCTCACCGAGGAACTCGGCATGCGGGGTCGGCTCATGTCGCTCGGCGCGCTCCACGTCTCTCCGGGATACACCGACGAGATCATCCATCTCTTCGCGGCAGTCGATATCGTCGCGTCCGACCGGGAGCCACACGGGGCCGAGGAAGTCGAAGCCGAGGTCATCCAGCTCCCGTTCACAGAGGCACTGGAGATGGTCGGAGACGGCCGGATCACGGATGCCAAGACTCAGATTGCGCTGATGCGAGTGGAACGGAGCCGGGAATGAAGATCGGGGTACCGCGGGAGATCAAACCGTCGGAGTATCGGGTGGCCTTGACCCCGACCGGCGTGAAGGAACTGGTCGCTCACGGCCATCGTGTGTTCGTCGAGCGAGATGCCGGAGAGGGCTCCACGATCCACGACGAGGAGTACGAGGCGCAGGGCGCCGAGATGCTGGCTCTCGCCGACGACGTGTTCGCCGAGGCGGACCTGATCCTCAAGGTCAAGGAGCCGCAGGCGTCTGAGGTTCCGAAGTTCCGGCCTGGCCAGCTGCTGTTCACCTATCTCCATCTCGCCGCCTATCCGCAGCTCGCCGAGGGCCTGCTCGACACCGGCATCACCGCCATCGCGTACGAGACCGTACAGATGCCTGATCGCAGCCTCCCGCTGCTGGCGCCGATGTCAGAGGTTGCAGGACGGATCGGCACCCAAGCCGGCGCCTACTTCCTGCAGAAGGCCAATGGCGGTCGGGGTGTGCTACTCGGAGGGGTGCCCGGCGTTCGCCCCGGGAGAGTGGTCATCATCGGAGGTGGCGTCTCGGGCTCACACGCCGCAGAGATCGCCGTCGGCATGCAGGCCAACGTGACCATCATCGACAGGGATCTCGCACGGCTTCGGCAACTCGAGACCCGCTATCACGGTCGAATCGAGACCCTCGCATCCAATCGACTCAACCTCGAGGAAGCCGTGCTCGATGCCGACCTCGTGATCGGCTCGGTGCTCATTCCGGGGGCATCCGCTCCCAAGCTCGTCACCGAGGACATGGTCCGCGGGATGCGACGCGGCTCGGTCCTCGTCGACATCGCCATCGACCAGGGCGGGTGCTTCGAGACGTCGCACGAGACGACACACACCGACCCGGTCTTCACCAAACACGACATCGTCCACTACGCCGTCGGAAACATCCCGGGTGCGGTGCCGCACACCTCGACCTACGCGCTGACGAATGCGACCCTGCCATACGTGGTTGCGCTCGCCGACAACGGTGCGATCGGTGCCGTCGACCGTCATCGGGAGCTCGTCGACGGGATCAACATCGTCGGACCGCACGTGACCAACCAGGCAGTTGCCGACAGCCTCGGGAAGGAGTTCGTCGCCCCGAGGGATGCGCTGGACGGCTGACGCCGTGCAGTCCCGGATCGAGGACTATCTGGCGGTCCTCACCGCCGAGCGTGGCCTCGCTCACAACACACTCGCCGCATATCGCCGCGATCTGCGCCAGTACGCCGATTTCCTCGACGGGCGCAGGCCCGAACCGGGACTGATCGATGAATACCTGGCATGGCTCTCCGAGCAGGGCTACGCCCGATCGACGATCACGAGGAAGGTCAGTGCCGTCCGTGGGTTCCATCGGTTCGAACTCACCGACGGCACGGCCACCTCCGATCCCACCGTCTTCATCGATCCGCCCAAACGATCCCAGGCGCTGCCCAAAGCGCTCTCGGTGGAGGAGATCCTCGGCCTGCTGGACTCGATCGCCACGTCGGACCGGGCCGGACTTCGCGATGCTGCGCTGCTCGAGTTCATGTATGCGACCGGGTGTCGTGTCACCGAGGCGGTCGGGGTCGATCTGAACGATCTGGATCTGGTCGACCGCGTCGTGATGCTCACCGGCAAGGGACGGAAGCAGCGTCTCGTCCCGGTGGGTGGAGCTGCGATCACGGCGATCCGTGCCTGGTTGCCGATCCGGCTCGAACTCGCCCGGCACACGGACGCCGTGTTCCTGAACCTCCGCGGGACGCGGCTGAGCCGACAGGGCGTGTTCGACATCGTTCGGAAGCGGGCGAAACAGGCGGGCATCGCACCGGATCGGATCTCTCCTCACGTGCTTCGGCACTCGGCCGCCACCCACATGGTGGAAGGTGGCGCCGACCTGAGAACGGTCCAAGAGATGCTCGGCCACGCTAACGTTTCAACTACTCAGATCTACACCAAGGTCTCGCCACACCACCTCCTCGAGGTGTACACGCTCGCCCATCCGCGGAGCAGGTGAGGCCGCCACGAGAGTTGATACGAACATGGAACTGGACATTGCTGCAGCCGAAAAGGCACTTCGCGAAGAGCGTGAGTCGATCGTGCACCAGATGGAAGAGCTGGGAGCGACCGAGACGGGCGATCTGACGGGTGACGTCAACTACGGCGACGGATTCTCCGACGCCGGTGCCGCCACCGCGGAGCGAACCGAGGTGATGGGCGTCGTCGACGCACTACGCGGCCAGGTCGAGGGCATCGATGCTGCGCTCGCTCGTATCGAAGAAGGCACCTACGGCACGTGTGCATCCTGTGGCAACGAGATCGGGGCGGCTCGGCTCGAGTTCCGCCCGTCGTCGATCCTCTGTGTGAGCTGCAAGTCGAAGCACTGAGCACGTGCCCGGTTCGTGGCGTCATCTGAGCAGCCGATTCTTCGGAACTCTCGGGGCTCGAGATCTCGATACGTCCGAGGTCGGCAGACTCGCCGAGTTGCTGTCGGACGCCGAGCTCGACCTGTTCATGAGCCAACCTCCGCTCGACCGGAGGCACGGCCTCGAAGCTGCCGAGTTCGCGCTCGCGGCCGGAGCGTCGGAGACAGTGGCCCGAGCCGCTGCACTGCACGACGTGGCGAAGCGACATGCCCGGCTCGGGGTCCCTGGGCGGGTGGCGGCTTCGGTCTGCATCAAGCTTCGACTTCCACTACGGGGCAGGTTTCGGACCTATCGCGACCACGGACCGATCGGTGCGGCCGAGCTCGCAGCAGTGGGTGCACCTGACATCGCCGTCAGCTACGCGCGCTTCCACCACGAGGCCAGACCTTCGGACATCGACCTCGAGACCTGGTCTCTGCTGGATGCAGCCGACGCGGGGTCGGAGAGATCGCAATCTGTCAGAGGCGACCGGTAGGGTTTCTGGACACATGTCGTACCACGTCAAGACTGCGGTGTTCGAGGGGCCACTCGACCTCCTGTTGCAGCTGATCACGAGGCACCAGGTCGACGTGACCGCGTTGAGCCTCTCCGACCTGGTCTCCGAATACCTCTCGTTCCTGGACGAGATGCGCGAGCTCGATCTCGAAGTCACCAGCGAGTTCCTGCTGATCGCAGCGACGCTGATCCAATTGAAGATCCGCAAGCTGCTGCCCGACGATAGTGAGGTCGATCTCGACGAGGAACTGGCGCTCCTTTCGGAACGGGACCGCCTGCTCTCCCGTCTCCTCATGTGTGTCACGTTCAAGGACGTCGCAGCCGTCCTGTCCGCCCGCCTCCAGGCCACGAACCGCTACGTGCCACGGGTATCGGGGATCGACCAACACATCGAGCTCCCGGCGCCTCAGGTTCGGATCCCGGTCGATGTCGCCGGGTTGGCGGCGATCGCAGAGCGGGTGTTCGCGGCGGAGCACGCCGAACCCGATCTCGACCATCTCGATCTCGACCTGCCGTCTGTACAGTCCGCCATCGACGAGCTGCGGGTCCGGGTAGCAGAGACGGTCGACACCAGCTTCGACGATCTCGTCAGCCACTGCACCCGCCGGGTCGAGATCGCCGCCTACTTTCTGGCGGTACTCGAGCTCGCTCGGTGGGGGATGATCGAGGTTGCCCAGGACCACTGGCTCGACGAGATCCGGGTCCGGCAACTCGAAGGGGGCGAGATGATGACCTCGGAGTGGGCGACGTGAACCAGGAGTCGATCGACCCGGTTGCAGCTCTGGAGGCGATCCTGTTCGTCACGGAGGCCCCGGTTCCTCCATCGGAGCTCGCAGAGGTGCTGGAGGTTCCGTCCGACGACATCGAAGGTCTGGTCGAGAGCCTCGCCCAGCGGCTCGTCGACCGGGACAGCGGTCTCACGGTCCGCAGGGCCGGGGGTGGGTACCGCCTGTACTCGCGAGCCGACACCTACCCCTATCTCGAGCGATTCTCGGCGTCCGCCACGGCTCGTCGTGTCTCGCCTGCCGCACTCGAGGTGCTCTCCGTGGTCGCCTACCGTCAGCCCGTCGCCAGATCACAGATCGCCGAGATCCGCGGTGTCGACTCCGACTCGTCGGTGCGTTCGCTCGAACGGCTGGGGCTCATCACCGAGGTCGGCCGGTTGTCCGTGCCGGGGAATCCCGCCGTCTACGGCACGTCCGAGCTGTTCCTGGAGAAGATGGGCATCAACAGCCTCGACGAGCTTCCGCCGCTCGCCGACCACGTCCCTCCGTCCGAGATCGTCGAGACGTTGGAAGCGACGTTCAAGGACGAATGAGCGAGCGGCTTCAGAAGGTCATCAGCAGGGCCGGGTTGATGTCGCGACGGGCTGCCGAAGTGCTGATCGCCGAAGGGCGCATCGCGATCGACGATCGGATCGCCGTGCTCGGCGACCGTGTCGATCCCGCCACCCAGCGCGTGTTCGTCGACGGCGTCCCGATCCCGATCGCACCCGACCTCCGCACGTATCTGGTCAACAAGCCGCTCGGTGTCATCTCGACCGCCGACGATCCCCAGGGCCGCGAGACCGTCGTCGATCTGGTCGGTGCGGACGCCAGGGTGTGGCCGGTCGGGCGCCTCGATGCCGACTCCGAGGGACTCATCCTCGTCAGCAACGACGGGGAGCTGACGAACCGTGTCACACATCCCCGATTCGGCGTCACCAAGACCTACACGGTCGTCGTCGAGGGCCTGCCCTCGAAGTCGACGGTGCGCCGGCTGGCCGACGGTGTCGAACTCGAGGACGGTCCTGCCGCGGCGACGAGCGCTCGGATCGTGGATCGATCGAACGACTCCACGATGATCGAACTCGTCATGAACGAGGGGAGAAACCGGGAGATCCGTCGCATGTGCGACGCGATCGGCCATCCGGTCCGCCGTCTGGTGCGCACTGCGATCGGCCCCCTCGCCGATCGACGGCTGCGGCCCGGCTCTGTGCGCGAGCTCACTCCCGGCGAGGTGTCGGAGCTGTACCGGGCGGCGGACCTGCCTGCGCCTCCCCAGGACCCCGACTCGTGATGGGCTCTTCGAGGGCGCCGCTACCGTCCCGGTCGTGAATCTCCGATCTCCCGACGTGTATTCGGTCGAACCCGTCTCAGGTCCGATCGAGGCGATCGTGCGTCCACCAGGCTCCAAGAGCGCCACCAACCGCGCACTGGTGCTCGCGTCGCTGGCGGGAGGAGGCGTCTCCCGGTTGTGGGGCGCCCTCGAGGCCGACGACACGGTCGTGATGCGGAGGTGTCTGCGGGCGCTCGGCGTCATGATCGACGATGTCGACGACCCATGGCTCGTGCTCGGTTCGGGCGGCCGGCTGGACGTGCCTGTGGATGCCCTCGACGTCGGAGCGTCGGGAACGACAGCCCGCTTCATCACCGCGGTGGCGGCCCTCGTACCGGGCCCGACTCGGATCGACGGAACCGCCCGAATGCGCGAACGTCCGATCGGCGATCTGACCGATGCGATCGCTCAACTGGGAGCGGGTGTCGAAACGGTCGGCGGCACGCCGCCGGTCGCGATCTCCGGAGGGAGACTGCATGGAGGGTCGGTTCGGATCGACGGAAGTCGCTCGTCGCAGTTCGTCTCGGCGCTGCTCATGATCGCACCCATGCTCGACGACCCACTGGAGATCACCGTCGAGGGAGGACTCGTGTCACACCGGTACGTCGACACGACGATCGAGATGATGGGGGCCTTCGGCGCACAGGTGGAACCGACCCCAGACGGATACCGGGTCATGCCGACCGGCTACCAGAAGACCCACGTGGAGATCGAAGCGGACGCATCGGCAGCCGCCTATCCGCTGGTCGCCGCTGGCATCACCGGCGGCTCGGTGACGGTGGAAGGTATTCCGGAGACGTCGACCCAGCCGGACCTGTATCTGCTGGAGGTCCTCGAACGGATGGGCTGTTCGGTTGCCCACGAGGGTGGGCGAATCGAACTCACCGGACCGACGACGGGCCTTGCCAGCATCGACGTTGACATGGGGGACGCACCCGACGCGGCGCTCGCGCTCGCAGTCGCATGCATCTTCGCCGACGGGCCAAGCCGGATCCGCGGTCTGTCCACCCTCCGACACAAGGAGACCGACCGGCTCGAGGCGCTCCGCACTGAGATCGTTCGCG
>CBDTYK010000009.1:0-10274 GCA_965364595.1 uncultured bacterium | reverse complement strand
CGAGGTCGTAGCGACGGTCCATCTCGGCAACGGCCCACTTGAGCGCGTCGTTCGCCTTCTTCGGGTTGGTGATGACTCGGGTGAGCAGGTGCGGCACCCCGTTGTACTGGCCGAGCTCGACCCGCTTGGGATCGACCATGATCAGCCGCACGTCGTCGGGGGTTGCCCGCATCAACAGCGACGTCACCAGCGAGTTGATCGCAGACGACTTGCCGGCACCGGTCGCTCCGGCGATGAGCACGTGGGGCAGCTCGGAGAGATTCAGGAGTTTCGGCGACCCGGAGATGTCCATCCCGAGACCGACGGTGAGCGGATGGGTGTCAGCTTCGGCCTCCGGACTGCGGAGGATGTCGCCGAGACTGACCAGTCGGCGCTTCTTGTTCGGCACCTCCACCCCGATGGCGCTCTTCCCGGGAATCGGCACGAGGAGTCGCACATCGGGTGTCGCAAGGGCATATGCGATGTCGTGGCTGAGGTTCGAGACCTTGTTGACCTTCACGCCGGGCGCCAGCTCCACCTCGTACCGGGTCACGGTGGGACCGGGGACGATCTTGGTGAGCATGGCGTCGACGCCGTGCTGATGGAGCGTCTCCTCGAGCGCCTTGGCCGTGTCTTCGAGCAGCCGACGGTTGTGCTCCTCCCCGCCACCGAGATCGAGGAGGTCGAGCGGTGGCAGCTGGTAGCCCTCACCGGCCGGCTTCACGACTGGCTTGGGGGCCGGCTTCGGTTTGGCAGCGGCCTTCTCGCCCTGCTTCGACTCGGGCTTCGGCTTGACTTTCGGCTTGCGGTCCGGCTTCGGCGCAGCATGCCGTGCGCGCGGACGCTCGACCGGCAGCGCAGTCTGACGTTGGGCGGATGCGGTGCGCAACGACGTTGCGAACCCTCGCAACGACTTCCAGAGTTGTCCGATCGCTACGAGCACTTCGCGCACCGACGTCTTGGTGACCACCAGGACGCCGGCCGAGACGACGGCGGCCAGGATGACGAATGCACCCGGTGTGCCGAGCGCCCTCCGAAGCGGGAAGGCCAGGAGTGAGCCGACGGCGCCGCCCCGCTGCCGCACCAATTCGATGTTGTCGGCGAACGAGATTGCGCCGGTGAGCAGATGGAAGACGGCGAGCGATCCGACGAACACGGCAGCCGAGCCGAGCACGAGTCGGCCCGCGCCTTCGGAGCGGCGCCCGAGCGCCAGCACCATGCCGACACCGACGAGCAGCGGCGGCAGCGCATACGACCACACACCGAAGAGGAAACTGAGACCGGTGTCGAGGAAGCGTCCGACCGGTCCGGCCTGTCCGAAGAAGGCCAGTGTGATGATGATGGCGAAAACCACCAGCACCATGCCCCAGACATCGTCTGCCTGGCGGCCCAGTCGCTCCCGGAGGAAAGACCTCACCGACTCCAGCGTGAATCGTGAGCTCTTCTTGGCCTGAGATTTCTTGGCCGGGGGCTTTCGGGTTGTCTTCGCTTTCGGTTTCGACACCCGTTTCCGCCCATGACTCCCCTTCCGGGTGGGTGTCTTAGTAGCCATGTGCTGTTGACCTTACCCCCGCGTGCTTCCCGCACCAACAACCCTTCGCGCGATCCTCGCGCGCTCCGCGCGATGCGCCCCGGCAGCGTGCTGCTCCGCGCTCCCAACTCCCGGCCGGTGTGTCATCACTCATGTGCTCTCCGTCGACGGCAGTCGAGATCAGACGACTCGATTCGTGCGGGGGTTCCCGAGCTCACTCGCCGGCAGAGCACGGGCCGGCACAGCCCCTCACTTCCGGGGGAGTTGCTCTCCGGCTTCGACTCGCACGTCGAGACGGTTGCCGGCGGGCGAGAGCGGGCAAGACCAGGCACCATCCCAGGCGCACGACGGGTGGTAGGCGTAGTTGAAGTCGAGAATCAGGTCACCGCTCGGGGTAGACCCGAGATCCGCACCTTTGACGGTATCGAGCAGGTAGCGGCCGCCGCCGTAGGTCGCCGAGCCTGCCGTCGCATCCCGAAAGGGCAGGAACAGGCCACCGCCATAGGCGTCGAGCCAGAAGAGCGTCAGCGCGTGCGACCGCCCCGCCTGGGAGAAGCTGACCGTGCCGACCTCGCTGAACCGCGTCGAGAGACCGTCGCTCGAGTGGGGGATGTCGATGTGGGCGCCCCCCGAGGTCGGCTGAAGCGATCCCGTCACCCGCCAAGCGGGGTCGTACGGGAAGAAAGGCGTAGACCAGGTGCCGGTTCGATCTGTCTCTGGAAGCGGGCTCTGCGGATGTGAGCCGAGCAGGAGGTCGCGGGTCTCGCGCCAGGCATCCCAAACCTCAGGGCCGGCTCCACGCGTTCTCGCAAGCGCATAGTTCTCCGACACTCGGCGCCGGTAGTCGGCCAGGTCGAGTGACCAATGACTCATGGACCCCCGGCGCAATCGAGATCGTCGACGGCGGGCCACGCCTCCACGCGAGGCCCATCGACGAGATACACGTACTGGCCCGAATCCTCACCGATCCAGATGGTGTAGGGCCCGGTCTCGTATCCCGTGAAGCGGGCATCGCTGTCCAGCGCAGAACGCCCGTCATAGGGAGCCAGCAGTAGGACTGGCGGAATCACACCGTCGGGGTCACGGATGTAGGACCGGGTCTCCCCCGGTTGCAGGTCGCCGAGCGGGTGCTCGATCTCGAGGATGGCCACCAGATCCGAGCCGCATTCGGGCGCTCCTCGGACCGTCAGCGGTCCGTTTCCGCCGATCGGGTCACCACTCTCGTCGATGACGACCGCACCGTCCGGATCGAGCACGATCGGATCTCCGCCACCGCACGCAGTCAGGACAACGCCGACGCAGGCGAGCAACGCAAATCGTCGACTCACAGTTCGATGACAACCGGAAGGATCACTGGCTTCCTCGACAATTCGGCACGCAGCACTCGTTGTGCAGCCTGCTTGACGGTCTGCTGGATGGCGGAGTGGTCGTAGCTGCCGGCACCGGAGCGATCCTGGACTGCCTGGTGGACCGCCTGGCCGGCTTTCTCGAGGATCCCCTCCGGCTCCCCCATGACACCGTGGCTGTCGAGGTCCGGCCCGTAGACGATCTCACCGGTCTCGTGATTGACGGCGACAGTCACCACGACCACGCCTTCGTCGGCGAGATGGCTGCGATCACGCAGAACGCCCTTCTGGACGTCGCCGTAGCTGTCGCCGTCGAGGAACACGTAGCCCGCAGGCACTGCGCCGCGTTCGACACGGGTCTCGGGGCCTTCGATCACGACGGCATCGCCGTCCTCGAGGACATCCACCCATGGGACATCCATCATCCTGGCGAGCCTGGCGTGGGCTGCGAGATGGCGGTATTCGCCGTGGACGGGAACGAATGCAGTCGGCCGCACGACGTTGATGAAGGTCAACAGCTCTTCGCGGTTGGCGTGCCCGGAGACGTGAACGTTGGCGTTGCGCCCGTGGAAGACGGTCGCCCCGCGCTTGATCAGACGAGAGATCACCTTGGAGACCGCGGTTTCGTTACCCGGGATCGGCGTGGCGCTGATCAGGATGGTGTCACTGTCGGTGAGGTCGACGAACTTGTGCCGCCCCTGGGCCATCAACGACAGGGCGGCGAACGGCTCACCTTGGGAGCCGGTGGTGATGAGCAGCTGCTGATGCTCGGGCAGCTTCATCAGGTCCTTGATGTCGACCACCGAGTCGGAGGGCAGGTCCAGCACGCCGAGCTCTCGACCGACGTCTGTGTTGCGGTGCATCGACCGGCCGAAGAAGGCGACCTTGCGCCCCGTGGAGATCCCGGCGTCGGCGATCTGCTGCACCCGATGAACGTGGGACGAGAAGCACGCGGCGATCACCCGGGCAGGGCTGTCACGGATGATGTCCCTGATCGGATCACCGAGCGAACTCTCGGACGGGACGTAGCCTGGATGCTCTGCGTTCGTGGAGTCCGACAGCAAGAGCCGGACATCTCCGAGCTCGGCGAAAGCGGCCAGATCCGTCGGGCGACCGTCGATCGGCGTCGGATCGAGCTTGAAGTCCCCAGAATGGACGACCATTCCCTCCGGTGTGTCGAAGGCGATGGCGGAGGCATCGGGAACCGAGTGGCTCACCGGAATCAGTTTGAACCTGAACGGCCCGTGCTTTCGCCATTCGAGCTGTTGGACGGGATGCAGTTGGGCGTCGATGCCCATCTCCTCGATTCGGCCGCGAGCCAGCTCGAGGCTCAGCTTCGTGCCGTAGATCGGGACGTTGATGTCGCGAAGGAAGTAGGCCAATGCACCGATGTGGTCCTCGTGACCATGGGTCAGCACGACGAATTCGACGTCGCCGGCCCGCTTGACCATCCAACTCCAGTCTGCAAAGACCAGGTCGACCCCGAGCATGTCCTCTTCGGGGAACATCAGCCCGCAGTCGATCAGGGCCAGTCTCCCGTCGATCTCGATGGCGGCCGAGTTGCGGCCGATCTCACCGAGACCACCGAGAAAGGTGATTCGAACACTCATTGACTCTCCAGAGTTAGCTGTTTGATGTCGCCGCTGTCAGGCGGTGGCGTCTTGTAGTGCGGCCAGCGCAGCCCCGACGCCCTCCACGGTCGATTCGAACGCCTCGGCGAGCGGGAGGCGAGGCACACCCACCGGCCCCCAGTATCTCGACATCGCAGCCTTGACGGGGGCGGGATTCGATTCGACGAACAGCGCAGAGCACAACGGCAACAGCAGGTGATGGAGCCTACGTGCCTCTGCGAGATTCCCGGCATGCATGGCGTCGACCATCGCCGCGACGTGTTTGCCGGCGAGGTGGCTGACGACCGACACGACGCCGACGGCGCCGACCGCCATCATCGGCATCGTGTACGAGTCTTGACCCGAGTACACGGCCAGTTCGGGGGCGGCTGCGACGGTGGCCGACGTGTGATCGATGTCCATCACCGCGTCCTTGACGGCGACGATGTTGTGGTGTCCGGCCAGTTGGACGAGCGTCGAGACCTCGATGAGACGACCGGTCCGGCCGGGGATGTTGTAGAGCATCACCGGAACGTCGGTGGAATCGGCGATCGCGGTGAAGTGCCCGACGAGACCGCGTTGTTCGGGCTTCGAGTAGTACGGGGTGACGGCTACGAGACCGTTGGCGCCGGCATCGGCGGCCCGCTTGCTCAGCTCGACAGACTTGGCGGTGTTGTATGTCCCGGATCCGATGAGGACCTGGATCGAGTCTCCCACGGCACGGCGAACCGAATGGACGAGGCCGATCTTCTCGTCGTCGGTCAGCGTCGGCGACTCACCGGTGGTGCCCGCGACGAACAACGCATCGGATCCGTTCTCGACGAGGTGCCGGGAAAGCCGGGCCAGTGCGTCTTCGTCGACCCTGCCGTCGCCCGTGAACGGCGTGATCATCGCCGTCACAACCCGTCCGAAGGGAGTCATTGGGTCCTCGTTCTCTCTCGACTTCATCGAAGCTTACCTACCGCCCCTGGCCGCTCTCGCCACTGTCGACGCGGCCGAGGTTGCGCCTACCCACGAGTACATTTACGTACATGGTTTCAAGTGTCATCGACGTCAACGCCGCAGACTTCGCAACTTCCGTCTTGGAGACGTCGCACCAGATCCCCGTCGTCGTCGACCTCTGGGCCGAGTGGTGCGGCCCCTGCAAGGTCCTGGGCCCCGTGCTCGAGCGGGCTGCCACCGAGGGAGGCGGTCGCTGGCTGCTCGCAAAACTCGACGTGGATGCCAACCCCCAACTCGCTCAGCAGTTCGGCGTGCAGGGCATCCCCACCGTCGTCGCCTTCAAGGACGGCCAAGAGGTCGATCGCTTCACCGGGGCGCTCCCCGAAGCCCAGGTCCGGGCGTTCATCGACCGGCTCCTGCCTTCTGAACTCGACCTCGCCACCGCAGAGGGCGATGCGGCGCTCGATGCCGGAGATACCGCCAAGGCGGCGGAGATCTACCGAACGGTGCTCGCCTCCGATCCGAGCCATCAGGACGCCGGTCTGTCGCTGGCCGGATTGCTGCTCGAGGATGACGACCGGCAGGGAGCGCTCGAGGTTCTCGGTCGACTCGCTCCAACCGACGCCGTCAAGCAGCTCCAGGCCTACGCCCGCCTCGGTGGCGACGCCGACGATCTCGGAGCCCTCGAGGCGGCAGCTGCGTCAGGTGGGCCTGCGGACCGCTTGGCACTGGGACGCGGGCAGGCCGCCGCCGGCCAGCCGGAACAAGCGATCGCAACCTTGATGGGCGTGATGGGCGAGCGGACGGAGCCGGAGTCGGATGAGGCCCGATCGACGCTGCTCGACCTCTTCGAGCTGCTCGGATCCGACAACCCGGCCGTGATGGACGCCAGACGCAGGCTGGCGAACGGGCTGTACTGACCCCGAACTCGGGACAGCTCGGCGCAGTGCCTACGCTGGTGGCCTCCCACCGTGAGGACCCTGACATGGCGAAGAGTTACGACTCCGCACCTGACCTGACCATCGACCTCTCGAAGTCGTATTCGGCGAAGATCGAGACGAGTCTCGGCGACATCGAGATCGACCTGCTCGCCGAACGCTCACCCCTGGCCGTGAACAACTTCGTGTTTCTGGCTCGGGACGGCTTCTACGACGACGTGATCTTCCACCGCGTCATCTCCGGATTCATGATCCAGGGTGGCGATCCCACGGGAACCGGTCGCGGCGGCCCCGGGTATCGGTTCCGTGACGAGACCGAAGGCGCCGGCGACTACAGCCGTGGAACGGTGGCGATGGCCAACGCCGGACCGAACACGAACGGCAGCCAGTTCTTCATCTGCCACGGAGACGCCCCGCTCCCCCACAGCTACACGATCTTCGGCAAGGTGACATCTGGGATGGAGACCGTCGACGCCATCGCCGCGCTCGACACCGATCGGTCCGACCGCCCCACGACCGACGCCACCATGAAGAGCGTCACCATCACCGAGAGCTGAACCCGTTCTGTGACGGAAACGCGCGTAATACGGCGGTTTCCGTCACAAGAACGGTGGAGTTGCCGTGGAACAGGATGAAGGGTTCGGTTGTCGCCCGACGGTCACCGCTCTTGGCCTGCTGGCAGTCTTCGTCGTGATCGCAGCCACCGCCGGCGTTTCGCTTGCGTTGGGCGACGGCTGTGACGGGATCTGCGAGACCGCAGGGTTCACGCTCTACGCCGCTGCGCTCCCGGCGTCGGCGCTGTTCGCGTTCTTCGCAGGCGACCTGCCCATCGCCTGGCCGCTGGATGCCACGTTCTGGATCATCGCCTCGTTACTGATCGGGCGATACGCCGAACGACGCGAGATGTCGGTGCCTGCGGCCGTGGTTCGGGCGATCGTGGCTGCACTCGTGTACGGCTTCGTGATCGCGCTGTTCCTCGAGTCGGTCGACGTCTGAACGCTCAGAGCCCGAGCGCAGACTCCAACCCGACCTCGACGCCGGTGACCGCCGTGACGTGGCGGACCGCCGCCAGGACGCCGGGCATGAACGACGCTCGATCCGTCGACACGTGACGGATCGTCGACACCGCGCCGAGGTTCCCGAACACGACCTCCTGGTGGGCGAGGAGACCCGGCAGCCGCAGCGAGTGGACCGGGACGCCGGCGACCGACCCTCCACGCACACCTCTGGTCTTCTCGGACGATTCCACACGACGAATCTGATCGGGATTGGCTGCGCCGATCCGCTCGGCCGTCGACGCCGCCGTCCCCGAGGGAGCGTCCACCTTCTCGTCATGGTGCAGCTCGATGATCTCTGCCGCCCGGAAGTGCGGGGCCGAGATCTCGGCGAAGCGCATCATCAGAACTGCGCCCAACGAGAAGTTCGGCACGATCAGACAGCCCAGCTCGGCGGGCCAGAACGACTCGACGTCGGTTGCCGATACGCCGGATGTTCCAACGACGACGTGCGCTCCGAGCTCGCCCCATCGACGGATGTTGGCGATCGCGACGTCCGGAAGCGTCGACTCCACCACGACGTCGACGCCGGTACAGGCTGCTGGATCCTCCGACACCGTGAGGCCTTCGATCTCCTCGCCTCCATGGCCCGGCCCGTACAGCGCAGCCAACTCGAGGTCCCCGGCTTCGGCGACTGCGCGGGCAATCAGTTTGCCCATCCGACCGGCGGCGCCGGAGACGGCGACCGTCGTCATCGGAGGTGCTTCTCGAGATCGGCGGGTTCGAATGGGCCGACGGCGCCGAGCACCTTCGGTCCGGCAAGTACCGTCTGCGCGGCATCGTGGACGTCTTCGAGGGTGACGGCCTCGACCCGTTCGATCCGCTCGTCGACGCTGAGGTGCTCGAAGCCGATCATCTCGGCACGACCGAGGCGCACCATCCTGCTCGAGGCGTCTTCCATGGCGAGCGCCAGACTCCCCCGCATCGCACCCTTCGCACGCTCCATCTCCTCGATGGTGATGCCGTCGGCGATCACGGCATCCAGTTCCTGATGGATCAGGTCGAGGACCGTATCCACCTGGTCGGGCGTCGTGCCTGCGTACACGCCCCAGGTGCCGGCGTCGGCATACGAGGTCTTGAAGGAGTAGACGGAGTACGTCAGGCCACGCTCCTCACGGATCGAGGTGAACAGCCGCGATGACATGCCTCCGCCGAGCACGAGGTTGAGCACGTCGAACGCCCACCGCCGGTCGTCGGCGCGATCGATGCCGGATCCGCCGAGGATCACGTGAGCAGCCTCGGTGTCGCGTTCGACGAGGCGAACGCTGGAAGGTGGATGGATGGTGGCGTACTCGTGATCGAGCGGATCTCCCGACCAGTCGCCGAACAGTTCACCGACCTGACCGACCACGTCGTCGTGGTCGACCGAGCCGGCAAGCGCCACGACGACCGAGCCGGCCCCGTAGCGGCGCTTCCAGTATCCGTGGATGTCGTCTCGGGTCATGCCGCGAATCGACTCACGGGTCCCGAGCACCGGCGCCTCGAGGGGGTGCCCGGCGAACACCTCCGCCATGAACAACTCGAATGCGACGTCGGACGGATCGTCCTCGGCCATGTTGATCTCTTCGATCACGACCTGGCGCTCGGCGTCGATCTCATTCGCCCGGAAGGCCGGCCGCTGGAGCATCTCCGCCAGCATGCCCAGCCCGTCGGGCAGGTCCTCATCGAGCAAGCGGGCCCAGAAGCAGGTGTGGTCTTTGCTGGTGAAGGCGTTCGACTCGGCACCCATGGCGTCGAATCGCTCGGAGATCTCGCGTGCGGAGAGATCTTCGGAGCCCTTGAACAGCAGGTGCTCGAGGAAGTGGGAAGCGCCGGCCTCGTTGGAGTTCTCGTCCCTGGTGCCGGTGTCGATCCAGCAGCCCACGGCCACGGACCGGATGCCCGGCATCTTCTCGGTGATGACTCTCAACCCGTTGGGGAGCGTCGTGAGCTGATAGTGCATTGGCGACATGGTACGGATCACCACTGGGATACGGACAATGGAGCGGTACGCTCTTGGTGTGACCCAGTCCGAACAGAGCGCACCGGCCGACCAGGGCGGCCCGGCTCCCGCGCCGACGGTCCATCCACCCCGACGGCGTTCGGGCATGGACCGCATCGGGAGGATCATCGTGATCGGTCTCGGGATCGCCGCTCTCGTCCTGTTGGGCTCGTTGGCGTACATCGCCGGGAAGGCCGCCGAGACCGTCGCCGATCTCGGCGATCAGACCGCCGTCATCACCGGCGAAGGCGAGTTCACGCGACTCGGGCCAGTCACCGCCCAGTCCCTCAGGGAGCTGTCCGAGCTGACGACCGTGGAGATCATCCAGTACACGACGATCGAGAAGGGCGACGACCGGGGGTGGCTCAACTGGGCGACCGGCGATCAGATCTCGATGTTCGTGGTCGCTTCGATCGGTGCGGGCGTCGATCTCGCCGAGCTCGACGACAGAGACATCCTCGCCGACCCCGAGACCGGCGAGGCCGTCGTGCGCCTCCCGGCCGCCGATATCACCTACATCGCACCCGACACCGAAGCGACCCACGTGTACAACCGGCAGACGGGTGTCTTCACGAAGGGCGACCCCGATCTCGAACGCGCAGCACGACTGGCCGCCGAGGAAGTCCTGGTGGTCCAGGCGCTCGACGCCGGGTTGCTGGAACGGGCTGAAGCTCGAGCCGTCTCCGTCCTGGAGGGCCTGATCCGCAGCCTCGGCTACACCGACGTGACGGTGGTCGTCGGGAACTGCGGGATCTCGCCCACGCCGGCCTGCGAGCACACCCCGGGCGTCACCGTGTTCGATTCGATGGCCGACTACGCCGATGCACTGGATCGCTTTTGCGATGTGCTGGACCTCGGTGAGGTGGATATCTACGGGTCGCACACGGGAGCG
>CBDTYK010000008.1:0-10845 GCA_965364595.1 uncultured bacterium | reverse complement strand
ACCTCCGGCTTGACAGGCCGGCGTGAACTCCAGGCTTCACCACGCCCCCAGGGGGTCATGATCCGCGAGCGGACCAGGCATCGGCAGTATAGGGACCTCACGGCACCCGACAACTCGGCTCCAGAACGGGCAGGTCGCCTGCACCGGGCCCGAACAGCGCCGGGAGGAGCGATGCGGCGCTCCGAGGCGCTCTACGCTGCGGCGATGGAAGAGTCCACTCGCCTCCGATCCGAGCTCCTTGCCGCCCTCGCCCGGAACGTGGCCGACTCGACGGAGCCGCACGTCGTGGTGGTACTTCCGTCGTTCAGCGTCGGTGAGTCGCTCCTCTCCCACTACGCGAGCAGGCTGCCCGCGCTGGAGCATCGGTTCCTCGTGGCGCTCTTCATGCTCCGCCTCCCCGCCGTCCGGATCGTCTACATCTGCTCGGCCGCGCCGTCCGACGCGGTCGTCGACCACTACATCTCGCTCATGCCGCCCGAGATCCGAGAGACGGCGCGCGAGCGGTTCCGGATCGTCGTGGTCGATGATTCGAGTGCGCGGGCGGTCGCCTCGAAGCTGCTCGACCGGCCCGACCTGATCGAGGCGATCCGAACCTGGATCGGTGACGATCCAGGGCACATCGAACCGTGGAACGTCGCGGAGCCGGAGGTCGAGGTGGCGCTCCGCCTGGAGGCCCCCATCAACGGGACACCCCCGTCACTCTGGCCGCTGGGATTCAAGAGCGCCGGTCGCTCCGTCTTCCGCGAAGCCGGCGTGCCGGTCCCGGCCGGGTTCGAGAACCTCGAGTCGGTCGACGATGCGGTTGAGGCGATCGATCGCCTTCGCAACAAGCGTCCGGCGATACCCGCCGTGATCCTGAAACACGACGACTCGGGCGCAGGCGACGGGAACGCCGTGATCCGCGTCGACGACCTGGAACCCCCAGGCTCGGTGATGTCCCGGCGCCGGTTGCGCAGCAGGATCAACTCACTCGAGGCCTGGTACGTCGATGACCTCCGCCTGGGATTCGTCGTCGAGGAACGGATCGTCGGCTCCCGGTTCTCGAGTCCCAGCGCACAGATCGACATCCTTCCAGACGGGTCCGTTCGAGTGTTGTCGACGCACGAGCAGATGCTCAGCGACGACGGCCAGGTGTATCTCGGCTGCCGTTTCCCGGCCGACCCCGGATACGCCGCCGACCTGGGCGCCCACGCCAGGGCGATCGGCAGTGTCTTGGCCGAACGGGGCGCCCTCGGCCGACTGGCCATCGACTTCGTCGCATCTGCGGCCGACGACGGGCCGTGGAGTGTCCATGCGCTCGAGGTGAACATCCGCAAGAGCGGGACGACGCACCCGTTCACCGTCCTGCGCCACCTCGTCCCGGGCGGATACGATCCGGAAACCGGGCTGTACATCGACGACCGCGGACAACAGAAGGCCTATGTCGCGTCGGACAACCTCGTCGACGAGCGCTGGACGGGCATCGCCGAGGAGCACGTCATCGCGGCGCTTCGAACCGCCGGCCTGGTGTTCGACCCCGGCACGCGGACCGGTGTGGTACCTCACATGCTCTCGTGCCTCGCCATCGACGGCCGATTCGGGGTGACGGCTATCGGCGATTCCCCCGAGCACGCGAGCCTGCTGTTCGAAGCAGTCGCCGAAGCTATCACGGCAGCAACGACCCCATCCTGATCGAGCGCCTATCGACCATGGAGCGTCATCGCAGTCAGACGTGAATTCCGAATGTGTCCCTCTCGCTCGCAGCGAACAGAACAACCTTCGGATTCTCGGCCACCGAACCCGCCGCCGTCGTAGGCTCGCCTGAACGTCCCGGGAGAGAAGACACATGAAGAACGACCCGAAAATCGAGAGATTGATGACGAGCGAAACGTTCGCGCAGCTCGGTGAGAAGCGTCTGCGGGCGTTGGGTCCATATGTCGACGAGATCGAGGTCCGAACCGGCTCGACCTTGATGCGAGAGGGATCGTTCCCCTTCGAGCTCGAAGTGATCATCTCTGGATCCGCCGACATCCTCATCGGGGGTGAGAAAGTGGGTGAGGTCGGGCCAGGCGCCGTCCTCGGCGAGATGGCGCTGCTGGAGAAGGGTGCACGATCCGCCACCGTCGTCGCCACCAGCGACACGAAGCTCTCCGTCATCAGTGGCAGGGCGTTCTCCGGTTTGATGGAGTCGTACCCCGAGATCGCCGAGGACATCAAGGCCATGGCCGCGGCTCGCGCCGACGAGAACGCGCAGCTGATGGAGTGATCGCTGCCCGGCGAAGATCACATCCTCGGTCAATCCGCCGAGATGCGCGGCTTCTCCTGGGGCCAGTGCCTGGGCTCGAGTTCGGACACCCTCGTGACACTGCGATGTGAGGCCAGCAACTCCGACAACATCCCCTTCTTCTCGTCGTCGCATGCGATCGTCAACAGTGCCTCGTTCTCGCCCCGTCGCTTGAAGTCGAGCTGCTGCGCATCGGGATCGATCCGACGGATGAACTTCAAGAGACTCTCGAGCTTGGTGGTCTCACCGATGTAGACCTCGAGCCGGCTCTTCACCTTCACCTTCCGGCGGGCGATCGCCCGGTCGGCCTCGCTCAGCCCGTACAGGGTCCCGAGGGTGACGAGCGTCCCGAGTGATGCCAGCCAGTAGCTGCCGGCCCCTGCTGACATTCCGATCGAGGCCGCAACCCACAAGCCGGCAGCAGTCGTCAGTCCGCTGACGAGCGCACCCTGACGGAAGATGGCTCCCGCACCCAGGAAACCCACCCCGGTCACGATCTGTGCGGCGATTCGGGCCTCGTCCGGTCCATCGAACGCCACGATCGAGGCGAGCGAGAAGATCGCAGCTCCGACACCGACCAGCGTATGTGTCCGCAAGCCCGCAGACTTGCGGGCGGTCTCGCGCTCGTATCCGATCAAGCCACTGCATGTGGCGGCCAGCACCAGACGACCGAACATCACCAGTGGGTCCACGGTCCCTCTCCTCAGTTGCGCCGACGTCGCCCACGCTATCGGGCCCTGCGATGTCGCGTCGGACAGGAGCGGGTCAACAGCTCGCGGTCGCTGCAACGCGAGGGTCGAGCGAGGTTGAACCCCCATGGCTTCCTGGCGCAAGCATGGGAGGCTGAAACCCCCTATGGCTTGCTGGCGCAAACCGAGGCTGGAACCCCCCATGGCTTGCTGGCGCAAGCCTGTTCCCCCTGAGGGGGAACAAACGGTTCTCAGGGTTCTTTCAGCTTGGGATCACATCGTTCGAATGTCGTGCACCGAATGTGTTGATGCAGGCCAGAAGACAACGAATCGAAAAGGAGGCCAGCAATGCGAAAGACAGTCGCAGCCCTCACGGCGGGGGCACTCATCGCCGGCGGCGCCATGGTGGCGACCGCACAGACCGACAACTCCGACACCGTCGATCCCAACGCTCCGATCGTCGAGATGAAGCGAGGGGAGCGGATCGGCTCCTTCTTCGGCGACATGGTCGCCGAGGGCGTCATCAGCCAGGATCAGGCCGACACGATGCTCGCAGAGCTCGAGTCCCGCCACGAGGAGAGGGTCGCCGAACGGCAGGAGCGCCGCGAAGCGTTCGAGTCCGCCTTCGAAGATGACGTCCTGACGCTCGCCGAGCTCGAGGACTTGGGAGCGGATCGGATCCTCGATGAGGACGGTCCGTTCGCTGAGGCGCTCGAGGATGGTGAGATCACCCGGGACGAGTTCGACGCGATCCGCGCCGAGTTCGGACCCCGTCACCACCGTGGCCCCGGCCGAGGTTTCGGATCCGGCGGGCCGGGTACAGAGGGCGCATAGACCTCCCTGTGGAACGGGCGGACCTCACGGTCCGCCCGTTTTACGCGTTGGGCTGAGGAAGGACGAAGCCGACCTCGGCTCCTCCACCCTCCGCATTCCGGGCGAAGACTTCTCCGCCGTGCGACTTCACGATGTGCCGGACGATCGACAGTCCGAGTCCGGAGCCGGGTTTGGTGCGAGCTGTGTCGCTGCGATGAAACCGATCGAAGACGAGCGGCAGATCCCCATCCGGGATTCCGGGACCCCGGTCCCGCACGACACACTCGCCGCCATCGAGGCGAACCGAGATGGGCTCCCCCGGCTCGTTCCATGCAATCGCGTTCGCGAGCAGGTTGGAGATCGCCCGATCGATCTGGGAGACACGCGCTTCGAGCTCGCCCCCATGGCCGGACATCTCGATCGGATCCGAGGTTCGGCTGGCGAAACGCTCCACGACAGCCGCAGCGATGTCACTCAGGTCGATTCGTCTGAGTTCCTCGCCAGTCGTGGTCGCGTCCGTCGAGAGATCGACCAGCTCGGTCGCGAGATTCGTGAGTTCGATCGACTCGCCCAGAGCCGCGTCGACGAGTTCGGTCACCTGTTCGTCGGTCAGATCCTTCCGGCGTCGCTGGAGCGTCTCGAGGTTGGTCCGCAGCGCCGTGAGCGGGGTGCGGAACTCGTGACCGGCATCGGCGACCAGCCGTTGCTGCTGTTCTCGGCTCGTCCGGAGCGCAGTGATCATCGCCGAGAAGGCCGAGGCCAGCCTGCCGATCTCGTCGGTCCGATCGACCGCGACGGGAGCCGTCAGATCCTCGGTGCGTGCGATGTACTCCGCCTGCCCCGTGAGTTCTGTCAGCGGACCCAGCGTCCGTCCTGCCAGTAGCCAGCCGATGCCGGCGGCCGCCAGGATCAATCCGACGGCGATCGCCGCCGACCGCCTGGCGAGCGCAGCGATGCTCGACTCGATGCCTTCGATGCTGACGGCGATCTGGACTGCCCCGAGATTGACCCCGCCGCGGCGATCGGTCAATCCGCCAACGATCATGCGGAACCGTTCGTCGTCGACGGAGACCGTCTCGAAGACACGCTCGTTGGTGGTCCGGGTGGCGATGTCGACAGCTTCCTCCGTGAGCGGGAGCTCGCCTTCCGTCGTGTCGATGATCGCAGCGCCGCCCGGACCCAGCACCCGGTACAACGCATCCAGGTTCACGGGGGCGGGGCGGCGGCCACGGGGTTCGAACGGCGCGATGGGGCGGGGGAGTTCGCCCTCTCCGGTGAGTGTCAATCGCTGCTGCAGGTCGGCATCCACCTGGGCACGCAACTCTCGGGTTGTGAGCAGCGTCGACGCCAACAGGACCAGCAGCGCGATCACTGCGGTGGCAGTGCCCAGCGTGAGCGCCCAGCGCCAGCGGAGTGTCACTGTGCCCTCGCCACGTAGCCGACGCCCCGCACCGTGTGGATCAGACGGGGCTCACCGTCGGCTTCGGTCTTGCGGCGGAGGTACCCGATGTAGACCTCGAGCGAGTTGGAGCTGGTTGTGAAGTCGAGACCCCAGATCCGATCGAGGATGAGGTCGCGTTCCAGCACGATCTCGGCGTTGAACACCAGCAGCTCGAGCAGATCGAACTCGGTACGGGTCAACTGGAGCTCACGTTCCCCGCGGAACGCCCTCCGGGCGCGCGGCTCGAGTACCAGGTCCGAGAGCACCAGAGAATCGTCCGCCTCCGACACGCCGCTCCGGCGCAGCAGGGCTCGGATCCTCGCCAGCAGCTCATCGAGGGCGAAGGGCTTCGGGAGATAGTCGTCGGCGCCCGCATCGAGCCCGGCCACACGATCGGTGACCTCGTGGCGCGCCGTGAGCATGAGGATCGGCGTGGAGTCGTCCGAGGATCGCATCGTTCGGGCGACGTCGAGACCGGAACGTCCTGGCATCATGACGTCGAGCAACACCGCATCGAATCGGGCCTCGCCGAGCCGGTCGAGTGCGCGGTCGCCGTCCGGCGCCGTCTCGACCTCGTATCCCTCCAGCTCGAGCGCTCGGGCGAGTGACGTGCGGATGCTGTCGTCGTCATCGACGAGCAAGAGCCGGCCCCGCGTTTCCATGGCACGCGAGGCTATCGAACCAGCCGTGGAAGCCGTCGTCACGGAGCGTTTCTCAGCGGATTCTCAGTCTCCGAGGAAACGCTGGACCCACTCGTCCGCCGGGTCGTTCCGCAACTCATCCCACGGTCCCATCTGGATGATGCGGCCGTCGCGCATCAAGGCGACTCGATCTGCGATGAACCGGGCCTCGTCGTGATCGTGCGTCACGTAGATCGCCGGCGTCCCCGTCTCCTCCAACAGATCTGCGATGTCGGAGATCAGACGGTCCTTGATCAACCGGTCGAGCGACCCGAGCGGCTCGTCCAGCATCACGAGGCGCGGCCGAGGTGCGAGCGTCCGAGCCAGAGCGACTCGCTGCTTTTCGCCGCCGGAGAGGCCGTCGATCCTCCGGTCGGCGAAGCCGTCCATCCCGACCCACGTCAGCGCCTCGGCGACTCTGCGTCGGCGTTCGGTGTCATCCACGGCCCGCATCTCCAGTCCGAATGCGACGTTCTGTCCGACGGTTCGGTGCGGGAACAGGGCGAACGTCTGGAACATCAGACCGAAATCGCGCAGATGCACGGGCGTGTCGGTGATGTCGACTCCGTCCCATCGCACACCGCCCTGCTCGGGTCGCTCCAGTCCGGCGATCACACGGAGGAGCGTCGACTTGCCGCACCCCGACGGGCCGAGGATCGCCACCGTCTCGTCGGCTACGTCGAGCGAGGCACCATCGACGGCGACCTTCCCTCCGAAGCGTTTCGTGACGTCACGCACCGACAGCATCAGAACTCCCCGAGTTCACCGGCTCGAAGCCGGTCGATCGAGAGGATGAGCGCCGTCGTCAACAGCATGAGTATCACCGAGAGTGCCATGGCCGCCGTGAAGGTGACTGCGCCTGGACGTCCGAGCAGCCGGAAGATCAGTGTCGGGATCGTCACGCTGTTCGGTCTGACGATGAACGACGTCGCCCCGAACTCTCCGAGGGACACGGCCGCGGCGAACCCGGCGCCGACCATCGCGGCCCGAGCGACGATCGCCAGATCGACATGGCGGAACACCCGGCGTGGAGAGGCGCCGAGCACGGCGGCAGCTTCGCGTAGGTCCGCCCGGATCGCTCGGAGGGTCGGGAGGGTCGAGCGCACGACGAAGGGGACCGCCACGAGCGCGTGGGCCAGCGGGACCAGCAACACCGATCCTCTCAGATCGACGGGTTCGTCGAGTGCCACGAGGAAGCCGAACCCGATGGTGACTGCGCTGGTTCCCAGCGGGAGCATCAGGACGGTGTCGAATGTCGACGCGACCACGGTCGAGCTCCGGGCGATGAGCGATGCAGCGATCAGACCGACGACTGTCGCGATCACCGCCCCGACGACCGAGAACAGGAGCGAGTTCGTGATCGCCTCACCCGGTGTGATCGCCAACCTGCCAGGGTCGACCAGGAACTGCCACCCGGCCAGACCGCCCCGGAACGAGCGCGCCACCAGCACTACGAGCGGCGCGGCCAGCACACCCAACGTGCCGGTCACCACGGACCACAGGACGGCACGTTCCCGGCTCGTCGTGGCCGGTCGCAGCACTCGTTCCTCCGGCGCCAGTTCGAGCCCGACGCTCCGGGTTCGCTGATACCGGCCGTACGCCCAGAGGATCGTGACGACACCGATCAGTTGGAGGATCGCCAGGGCGCCGGCGGCGCCGAGATTCAGGAAGGTGGTCGCCTGCTGGTAGATCTCGACCTCGATCGTCCGGTAGGTCAGTCCGCCGAGGATGAGCACCACCCCGAACGACGTGAACGTGAACAGGAACACGATCGACAGGGCGGCGGCGATCGACGGGCCGAGGATGGGCAAGGTGGTTCGCAGAAACGCCGTCATCGGTGAAGCCCCGAGCGATCGGGCCGCCTCGATGACTCCCCGGTCGAGCCGCGACCAGACGCCACCGACCGTCCTCACGACGACCGCGACGTTGAAGAAGACGTGTGCTGCGAGGATGCCCCAGAGGCTGTTCGACAGGCCGAGCGCGACGAACGCCGAGCCGACGACGACCGTGGGCAGGACGAAGGGCACCGTCACCGCCGCCCTGATCAATGAGCGGCCACGAAACGTGAAGTGTGACAGGACCGCGGTGAGCGGCATCGCCACCAGGAAGGTGAGGAGTGTCGAAGCGACTGCCTGCCACAGCGTGAACCAGACAACGGCTCCGGTCCTTCCCGATGTGAAGACCTCGCCGAATCCGCCTCCGAACGACATCGCCAGGATGCGACCGACGGGATAGACGAAGAAGTAGCCGACGAACCCGACGGGGACGATCGCCAGCGCGATCCTCCCCGCTCGGGTGCTCACGATCCGAGCACGAGTTCGGACCACTCTTTGATCCACCGCTCACGGTTCTCCTCGACCAGCGCAGGGTCGAGCGACAGCGGGGAAGCCGGGACGAGTGTGTAGTCGATGAACTCCTGGGGGAGCGCCACCGTCTCGTTCGCCGGGAACACGAACCAGGTGAGGGGGATCGTCTCTTGGAATGCCGGGGTGAGCATGAAATCGATGAGCAGCCCGGCCGCCTCTGCGTTCTCACCGTCGGCGAGCACCCCGGCGAACTCGATCTGCCGGTAGCAGGTCTCGTCGACCACGCCGGTCGGAGCCTCGTCGACCGGAGGGTCGGCGAAGATCACCTCCGCTGGTGGCGATGACGCATAGGAGACCACCAGCGAGTCGTCGCCGCCCCAGTGGCTGAACTCCTGGTAGTAGGCGGTGTCCCAGTCCGAGACGATGTTGACCCCGTTGTCGACCAGCGTCGTCCAGTAGTCCTGCCATCCGTCCTCGCCGAACGTGGCGATCGTGGCGAGCAGGAACGCCAGGCCGGGCGAAGACGTGGCCGGACTCTCGACCACCAGTTCGGACGCAAAGACAGGCTCGGCGAGTTGCTCGATGTTGAGCGGAGGTGCGCTGTCGGTGAAGGCGGAGACGTCGTAGTTGATGCAGACGTCCCCGAAGTCGATCGGGGTCACTCGGCCTTCGTCGTCGATCCGGAGGCGTTCGGGCACGTCGGACAACAAAGGCGAGCTGTACGGCTCGAAGAGGTCGGCGTCGAATGCCCGGGAGAGGAAGCTGTCATCGATCCCGAAGAGCACGTCGGCGACCGGGTTGTCCTTGGTGAGGATCGCCTGGTTCGTCATCGACCCGGCGTCGCCGGCCGGGAGCACTTCGACTTCGATCCCGGTCTCTTCGGTGAACGCGGCGAACGTCTCGTCGGTGACGCCGCCGGCAAACGAGTCGTGGGAGATGAGCGTCAGCGTGTCTGGAAGAACCGGGACGGTGGTGGTCGGTTCGGCGCCGGTCGTGGTGGCGGCACCGTCGGTGGTGGTCGTGGTGTCCTGGACGTCGGCTGTTTCGCCGCAAGCGGCCAAAAGCAACCCGACTGCCAGGATCATGGTGGCGGCCCTCATGGGATTCCTCCTCGTTCCTCGTCAGTCGGGAGCGGGGGGATCGGCTGAGTACTCCCTGTCTCGGCATTACCCGTGTCAGGTTCGTACGGTCGGAGCAGCGAGCTCCCTCTCAGCCCGGTCACACCGAGCTCCCGTGTTCACTGCGCAGGTTAGGGGGCCCCGGGGGTTAGCGCGCCGCTGTCCCGCCGAGCCGGTTCGCCGGTGGCCGTCGGTCGTCGGCAACTGCCTAGGCTCTCGGCATGGCTGGCCCGCACCTCGACCGACCGTTCGACATCGTCGTCTTCGGAGCGACGAGCTTCGCCGGACAGATCCTGTGCCGGTATCTCGTCGAGCGTCATGGCACAGACGCCGAGCTGCGTTGGGCGATCGCCGGCCGAAACCCTGAGAAGCTCGAGCGAGTGGCGGCCGACACCGGCGCCGATGTCGAGCGGATCGTCGCCGACGCCGACGACGCCGACGACATGGCCCGACTCGCCGAGTCGACGCGAGTCGTCGTGTCGACCGTCGGGCCCTATGCGATCTACGGGTCGGAGTTGGTGGCGGCAGTCGCAACCGCCGGAACCGACTACTGCGACCTCACCGGCGAGCCGCACTGGATGCAGCAGATGGTCGACGCCCATTCGGTCGAGGCTGAAGCGAGCGGCGCGAGGATCGTCCACACCTGCGGGGTCGACTCGATCCCATCCGACCTGGGCGTGCTGTACACCCAGCAGCGGGCGATCGAGACACTCGGCACACACTGCACCCAGATCAAGATGCGGGTGAAGGCGTTCAAGGGCGGGTTCAGTGGCGGGACCATCGCCACGATGATGAACACCATGGATGAGCTGGCCTCCGATCCCGGGCTCAGGAAAGTCCTCGGCAACCCGTATGCGATCGCCCCCGAAGGTCAGCGCACCGGAGTCCGTCAACCCAACGTGACCACACCGGTCAAGGACGACGCGTCGGGGCATTGGCTGGCGCCATTCGTGATGGCCGCGGTCAACACTCGAGTCGTGCATCGGACGAACGCACTTCTCGGGCACCCGTGGGGAGGTGGCTTCCTCTACGACGAGGCGTCGATGATGGGAAGAGGGCTGGGTGGGCTCGCCCGGGCTTCGGCGATGTCTGCGGCGCTCGCCGGTTTCATCGGCGCATCGGCCATCGGCCCGGCCAGGTCGCTCCTGCATCGGGTTCTACCCGACCCTGGAACCGGGCCCACGCCCGAGGAACAGGAGAGCGGGTTCTTCGACCTCCGTTTCCACGGAACCACCGACGATGGACGGACGATCTCGACCAGGGTCACCGGCGATCGGGACCCCGGCTACGGCTCCACCGCCAAGATGCTCGGTGAGGCGGCGACGGCGCTGCTCACGCTCGAAAGGGTTGGCGGAGGCTTCTGGACGCCGGCCACGGCATTCGGCGAATCGCTGATCGAGCCGCTGGAACGGCACGCCGGTTTGACCTTCGAGGTCCTGGAGTAGTTCGGCTGACGACTCGGTGTCGCCGCCGGGCATCGCAACCACGCGACGCCCCCTGACCGCCCGATCACCCAGGGTTCAGTGGCTGTGCGC
>CBDTYK010000007.1:0-10994 GCA_965364595.1 uncultured bacterium | reverse complement strand
ACGGTCACCGACGCGGTGAGCAACCACGCCGTGGCGGCTGGTGTTCTCGCGTCGGCGGCATGCTCCACCAGACTCACCATCGCCGCCCCTCCCGCTGCGATGCCCATCGTCAGCGGGAAGTGGAGAATGAACCAGCCCGCCAGACGCTCGGAGTTCTCCTTGGGGATCCGACGCCCGAGACTGTCGAAGTAGTTCCACCAGATCCCGAAGCCGATCGTCAGGGCGATGACTCCGGTGGCCACGGTTCTCACAGTGAGTTCCTCGGCTTCGCTGATTCCTTCGACCACTCCGACGATGACCTCGCCGAGCACGATGATCGTGAAGAGACCGAACCGTTCGACGAACGAGCTCGTGACGCCCATCGAGAACGTTCCAGTGCTGTCTCGGCGCATCTGTAAGAAGCCACCTACGACCCACACGATCACGAGTGTCGCCCAGATCACCAGCCTCGGACCGTCCTCGACGAGGGCACTGACGATCAGGGCGGCAACCGTGACGACCATCGCGGCGATGTATTGCGAGGTCACCTGGTGGTACATCGGATCATCGATTCGATGGATCGTGTACCACTGCCAGGTGTAGAGAGAGAAGAGGACGGCTGAGGTGACTGCGAATGCCGCTCCACCGTCCCCGGTCGCTTCCCCGGCGAACACCGCGAGGAGAGCGAGCAGCATCATCTGGATGAAGATGTAGTTGCGGCTCCGCCCGTCTTCTCGGGAGTGGAGCTCGTGCCACATCGTGCCGTTCAGCCATGCGAGCCAGATGAGCCCGAAGACGATCACGAAGTCTCGCACGCCCTCCCAGTTGACGTGTTCGGCGAGGTGATGGGAGACCTGGGCGATCAACACGACGTAGACGAGGTCGTAGAACAGCTCGAGAAAGCTGACTTCCCGGGTGTCCTCGATTTCGCCGTGCCGCCTGGGTGGTGTCCGAAACCAGGCTCGGAGCCCCTGGCGAATCAGGGTCCGTGCTTCACCTCTCGACGTCATACCCGCCTCTCGTTGGAAGGCCGGGATGATGACACGAATTCGGGGCGCGGCGCAACCGAGCCACCATCGAGGGCCACCGCCGGCCCGACGGGAGTGGCCTCGAGGAGCGCTACTCCGGAACCGACTCGGTGTACACCTCGTCGACGGGTTCGCCTGTGATGGCGTCGAGTTGCACGAGAGAACGCTGAGTCGGCGGATCGTCGGCCGAATAGAGGATGACGCTCCACTCTGGCCGGCTCCGGACTCCGTGGAACGTGACGGCGGCCGACGCATGGCCGACGGCGAATGGGGCGAGCCCGGCTGCGACCTCGAGCGCCTTCTCCTGGTCGACGCCGAGCGGCCATGCGGCACGGAAGTGCCAGACGGCGAGCACCGCCATCAAGGCCGCGGTGACCCAGTAGAGCGTCGCGACCGTCAGTGCCAGACCTGCCAGCACGACCGCACCGCCCGCATACATCCAGCCGGCGATCCGCCTGCGGCGCGGGTCGGGGAATCGGTAGGGACCGACGATGTTGGCGTCGAGATCTTCGGGGATCCCCTCGGCGTCCGCGACGTCGCGGGGGACGTGGATGCCGTCCGTCATGGCGACACCCCCGGTGGTGTGGCCTCGGCAGCGAGCTCTGAGACGATCTCGGCTACTGCAACCCCTCTCCGTTCGTCGTCGTCGCCGTACCGCCTGAGTCCGGCGGTGCCTCCCTCGACGTCCCGGTCGCCAACGACCATGACTGCCGGCGTCTTGGCGGTGATGGCTCGACGGATCTTCTCACCGACGGTCTCACCGGTCCGATCGACTTCGACGCGCAGCCCCGCCGCCCGCATCTGAGCCGCGACGCCGTCTGCGTATTCGATGTGGCGGTCCGCCACCGGGACGATCACACCCTGGACGGGTGCCAGCCACGTGGGGAACACTCCGGCGTAGTGCTCGACGAGGATTCCCACGAAACGCTCGATGGATCCCGCTTTGGCGCAGTGGATCATCACCGGCCGATGCGCGGCGTTGTCGGACGCGGAGTAGTGGATGTCGAAGCGCTCAGGCAACGCAAAGTCGACCTGGACGGTCGACATCTGCCAGCGGCGCCCGATGGCATCCTTGACGTGGACATCGATCTTGGGGCCGTAGAACGCTCCGTCGCCCTCGGCGATCCGGAACTCGAGTCCAGAACGCTCCATCGCAGCGGAGAGGGCCGCCTCGGCGTGGTCCCACCCCTCGTCGGTCCCGACCGATTTCTCCGGACGAGTCGAGAGGTCCAGCTCCACTTCCTCGAAGCCGAAATCTCTGAGCCAGGCGAGCACGAACTCGAGATGCATCGCCAGTTCGTCTGCGAGCTGGTCTGGGGTGCAGAAGGTGTGGGAGTCGTCCTGGGTGAACCCGCGGGCACGGAGCAGGCCGTGGATGACGCCCGACCGCTCGTAGCGATACACCCCGCCGAGCTCGCCGAGGCGGAGGGGAAGCTCCCGATACGACCGGCTCCTGCTCTTGTAGATGGTGACGTGGAACGGGCAGTTCATCGGCTTGGCCCGGTAGTTGTCCCCGCCGTCCATCTCCATCGGTGGGTACATGCTCTCTGCGTACCACTGGAGGTGGCCGGAAGTGTTCCACAGGTCCTCTCTGGCGAGATGCGGAGAGAAGACGAACTCGAAGCCATAACGCTCATGGAGACGGCGCGAGTGGTCTTCGATCAACTTGCGCACCTGGCCACCCTTGGGATGCCAGACGGCGAGTCCCGGCCCGACCTCCGACGGGAACGAGTACAGGTCGAGCTCAGGTCCGAGGCGCCGGTGATCACGCTTCTCGGCCTCTTCGAGCCGGTGCAGGTAGTCCTCGAGCTCCTTCTTGCTCTCCCATGCGGTGCCGTAGATCCGTTGGAGCTGCGGGTTGTTCTCGTCGCCTCTCCAGTAGGCGCCGGCGGTGCGCAGCAGCTTGACCGCCTGGAGCCGACCGGTGCTGGGCACGTGCGGGCCACGACAGAGATCGACGAATCCGTTGTTGCGGTACACCGTGACCTCGTCGCCGGCCGAGACCTCGCCCGGTTCGACGGTCTCGATGATCTCTCGCTTGAACCGGTGGTCGGTGAACAGGTCGAGCGCTTCATCACGGCCCATCGCTTCGCGCACGAACGGCTGATCGGCGGCGATGATCTCGTTCATGCGTTCCTCGATGCGTTCGAGATCCTCGGGTGTGAAAGGCTCGTCGACGCTGAAGTCGTAGTAGAAGCCGTCGGTGATGGACGGTCCGATGGCGAAGGTCGCTCCGGCGTACATGTCGAGCACGGCCTGCGCCAGCACATGGGCTGCTGAATGGCGAAGAACCGAACGACCGTCGTCGGAGTTCTCGGTGATGATCTCGATCGACCCTCCGTGTGGCAGCGGCCGGTTCAGGTCCAGCCACTCGCCGTCCAGGCGCACGGCGACAGCCGCCTTCGCGAGGCGCGATCCGATCGCTTGTGCGACGTCGAGACCGGTGGCTCCGTCTGGGTGTTCGACCATGCTCCCGTCCGGGAGGCGAATTTCGATTGACACGGTGAATTTCTCGCTAGCGTGTTGGAGGAGACGCAATCGTACAGCGGCGACCGGGAATCCCCTTCCCGATTCCTCCGCTGGATCAGGGATACAGGAGCGGCGAACTGAGTCAGCGCGAGATCATCAGGAGCATTGCGGCCGGAGCGACCATCAAGGAGCTCTCGTTCCAGTCGAACTACGTGTACCGGCTGTTGCGCGAGAACGGCGACTCCACGATCGTGAAGATCTACGCCACTCCGTCCAGGGAGCGTCGTGAGCGTCATGCCATGGAGGCACTTCTCGGAGTCGAGGGTGTGCCGCAGATCCTCGAGCGTGGTGCGACCGACGGCTTCTCGTGGATCCGCATGACCGATGGCGGCGCCTGGAACCTGGCAGCCCTGCCGCGCAACCTCGACACGATCGCCAAAGCCGGTCAGCTGCTGCGCAGGATTCACGACTCGAAGGCTCACATCACGAATCTGGAGGGCGGCATCGACGGCGAGTACGTCGTTGCACACTACAAGTCGACGCTGGATCGCCTCGAGCGGTACCGCCGAAGGCTCGAACTGCCGGCGGCCATCCTGGATGCCGCCAAGTCATCATCGAATCAGCCCGATTCGACTGCTCCCGTCCCGTCGCACACACGCCCCAAACCGGAGAAGTTCGTTGTTGCCGAAGACGGGTCCATGACGCTGATCGGTTGGGAGTGGGCCACACTCGCTCCGCCGGAATGGGATCTCAGCCTCGCCACTTGGCGGTTCAGCCGAACGCTGGGCCCAGATGCCGCTCAGGCACTGTGGGAGGGGTACGGAGCGCGCTTCTCCCAAGAGCGGCTCAAGCCGTGGATCGCATACCACGCATCGATGGCCATGCTCGACGCGGCCGAGCAACGGGACGGTCGGCTCGGCGATCTCAACTACCTCATCACGGACCTCAGCTCAGCGATCGCCTGAGATCGCGAAATCCACCAATCCGCGGGTTCGCGCTCGTATGGTGTCGGTCCATGAGGAGAACATCTCCGGTCCGAATGCACTCGGCGCCGGTCGACGGCGCCCCAACCGTGTTGGACCTCTCATCCGACTGTGACCTCCCGTGCCCCTGGTGTGCCGCGACGACTCGTGAGTCGGACGCCCGCTGCCCCAGTTGTGGCCGCAGGTTCGGCTGACGTCAAACCGCTTTGAGAAACGCTCGATCGATGTGGTCGAGCCGGAAGCCGAGCTCGTCGTAGAGCGCCAGACCCGCCCGGTTGTCGGCATCCACGTACAGCATCACCGATGACAGGCCCTGTTCGGCCAGATGTCTCATGCCCTCGAGCACCAGCGCCCGACCGAGCCCGTGCCGCCGGAACGCCGGATCCACGGCGATGATGTAGATCTCGCCCAGCTCGTCGTCGTGCCGCTTCGTCCAGCAGAACCCGGCCAACGTCCCGTCGATCCAGGCCATTCGGACCCCGTCGGCGCTGAACCACGGTTGCCGCATGCGGTCTTCGAGCACCTCCATGGTCCACCTGCCGTTCTCCGGGTGGCCGGCGAATGCACGATTGTTGACATCCAGCCATGTCTGCTCGTCACGACCGGGAAGAAACGGCTCGATCTGGACTTCCGTTGGGAAGCGGGGCGCGTCCTCGGCCGGCAGTGACCGCCGAAGCTGGCGGAGCTCACGCTCCTCCTCGAATCCCATTCGCTCGAGGACCGCGGCAATGTGCGGTTGGAACGCCCAGATCCGGACGGCGGACCCACATGCGGTGCGAACACGCTCCACGCCGGTGCTGATCATGGCCTCCATCGTTCCGAGATCGCGGTGCATCGGGTGCAGCGCCAGTTCCATGGCGCAGGTGTTGGTTTCGGGCATGTGCCCGATCGCGACATAGGCGACGATCTCCGAGTCGTCTTCGGCCACGATGCCGGCGATTCCATTCGGGTCCGGATGGATGAGATCGAGGTACTTGTGCTCACCGATCGGGCGATGCCCGTCGCACTCGGCTGCGAGGTCGAACAGCTGATCGAGTGCGGGCAGATCCACGACGGGGTTGACTGGTCTGAGCTGCATCGGCCAGCGAAGGATACGGATGAACGCTGGGTATCGGTGTTGTTACGGATACACTTTTTCCATGACTTCGGTGGGCTTGGTACTCGGCGGCGGCGGTGTGACCGGCGCCGCCTATGAGATGGCGGCCCTCATGGCGATCGAACTCGCCACCGGCTGGTCACCCAACGACGCAGATGTCGTCATCGGCACGTCCGCCGGCTCGTTCGTCGCCTCGCTGCTCAGACATGACCGCCTCCTCGTCGATTCGCTCGTCGACGCGGGCGAGAGTCGGGAAGATGTCGCCGCCCGGATCTCGCAACGCCTGTTCAACCGGGCATCCGGTGCCGGGATCGGCCCGTGGCTGCGTCACGGTCTTCTCCCGAGCGTCCGCAAGCCGGGCCTGACGGCGCTCCTTGCGTCGCCCGCCCCGTTCGTCGCTACTGGGCTGAAGGATTGGGTGACGAGGAGGATCGGAGAGGAAGCCGCCGGGACCTGGCCGACCAAGCCGACCGTGATCACGGCGTACGACATCGCCGCGAAGCAGCGGGTCGCCTTCGGGACCGAGGCAGCCCCTCAGGTGAGCATCGCGGACGCCGTTGCGGCATCGAGTGCCATCCCGGTGATCTTCCGTCCATGGGAGATCGACGGGGTTCGCTACGTGGACGGCGGCGTCGTCTCGGGCACGCACGCAGACCTCCTGCTCGGCGCGAAGCGACCGCTCGATCTGATCGTCGTCATCGCTCCGATGGCGGCAGAGGAACAACGCGAGCGTGCCTGGTTCCACGAGAAGGTGTTCGATCGGGTCGGTGGCGCCGCACTGCAACGCGAACTGGCGGAGATCCGCCGAGCGTGGCCCGACACGGACGTGATCGTCCTCGAGCCCAGTCCCCAGGTGCTCTCGGCGATGCGGCCGAACCCGCTGGACCCGAAGGGTGCGGTCCCGACCTTCATCCGGACACTCATCTCGATGCGCCGCCGCCTCGCCGAGCCGGCGATGTGGAGCGTTCTGTCTCATCATCTGGTGGACAGTTCACTCGAAGCCCGCTCGGGTTGACGACGCATCCAGAGGTCATCGTTCCACCACGCAAGGGCCGCACGCCAGTCCGCCGAGAACGCGGTGCACGGTCCCCTATCGCGCCGACCGTGCGGGTGCCCAGATGTCTGCCGCCGGATGCGCAGGCGTTGGTGCGGGTTCTATCGACTCCAGGAGTGTGGCCGTGACGAATCCTTGACGGCACAACGCTGTGTCGGACAGTGGATCCTCACCTGTGCTCGAAGTCCGCACCTCGAATTCGAGCATCTCCCCGGGGACGTTTGCCGTGGCCAACCGAATGTGTCCGAACGCGTCGAGATCCGCCCAGGTCGCACCCCTGACCTCCCCTAGCGGGCGGCCAGGCACGTTGATGTTGAGCACGGCCCCCGGCCCGTGTTCGATGAGCCATCGCGCCGCCGAAGCGGCGACCTCGGCCGCCGCGTCCCACCGCCACGGCTCGGAGTGATCCAGACTCACGGCGAGCCCGCACATCCCGAGGCTCCTGGCGGTCAGTGCCGCGCCAACGGTGCCGGAGTGGAGCACGGAGTGCCCGGTGTTGAGCCCGGCATTGACCCCTGAGACCACCATGTCCGGTTTCCGCCCGAACGCCCCGAGCGCAGACGCCAACACAGCGAGACCTGGTGGCCCATCGACCGAATAGGCACGATCGACACCCTCGAGGGAGTGCGGTCGCATCTGCACGCCGACTTCGGGATCGAAGCGCCCGAGCGCGGTTCCCGTGCCGCTCATGTCTTCGCGGGGTGCAACGACGATCACGTCGAATTCGGCTGCGAGGCGACGCGCAAGGGAGTGGATCCCAGGCGACTCGATTCCGTCGTCGTTCGTGACGAGGAGGCGCGGATTCCGGCCATCTCCCGCCGGCTCGTCGTCGACGAGCAGAGCCTGGTCGCGAATGGTCGTCATCGGGGCACCTCCATCGGTTCGATCTGCACGTGCTGGGCGAGTTGCTCGATCAGACCCGCAGAGGCGCTTCCGAGACCGTGTCGCGTGACGTTCGCTGCTCCGGCCGCACATGCGAGCCGAACCGCCGTTTCTCCGTCGATGTCGCGCATCAACGCCGCTGTGAGTGCGGCTGTCATCGAGTCTCCCGAACCCCGGTGATCAACCGCCCGAAGGATCGGTGGCTTGGCTTTCAGGATGCGACCGTTCAGGGCCACCATGGCGCCGCGTTCCGCTTGTGACACGACCAGCCACCCGATGTCGTACCGGTCGAGCAGTCGGATCGCGGCCCGGATCGACACGTCGTTCGCCTCTGCGACGATTCCGTCCTCGACGAGGTCCTCGTCGCTTATCTTGAGGACCGAGAGGCGCCCGCTCTCGAGGAAGGCTCCCAGTTCGGGCCCGTGCAGATCTCCGACGGTTGCGACCCCCGTGGCGGCGAGGTCCTCGCCGAGTCTCTGGAAGAACGACAACGGCACACACACCTCCGAGGCCCGACCCGTGACGACGGTCACGGCCGTCGAGAGTGCGAGCTCGAACACAGAGTCGAAGAGCTGATCGACATCGTGGCGATGCATGGTCAGCTTCCGCTCCCGGGCGACCTCCTGTGCAGTCCCGCTGCGCCGGTCCTCGATCACACAGGTCGTCGGTCGCGAGGTCCGCACTGCCGCAAACTCGACGCCCCACATCGGGACGAGTGTCTCCAGCACCGCTCCCGGCTCGCCGCCGACCGGTCCGCACAGCACCGCTCTGCATCCGAGCTGAGCGAGCAGACGGGCGATCCAGAAGCCCTGTCCGGCCGGATGCAGGTGGATGTCCGCTCCGTTCCCGGACTCGTCGTGCTCGATCATCACGCTGAGCGCCAGACTCGGCGCGATCACACACACGGAGTCGGTGCGCTCGTTTCTGCCGCTCTGATCCTTGAACGCGATCATTGCCGACTCTCACCTCTCACTGTCCAGCGTGCCGCCACATCGGGACATCCCGGAAGGGTCTTCGGACCAGTCTCGATCGAGGTTTCCTGTCAGTCTGCGGGCCCGGTGGGCTGCGGGACAACAACGACGGGAATCCTCGAATGATGGGTCAGGAAGTGCGCAACGCTGCCGAGCAGGATCTCGGCGATCTGGCTCCGACCCCGACTGCCGACCACGATCACCTCGGCGTTGTGCCCGTATGCCTCGGCCAGCAGCACCGACCTGGAGTCGCCTGTCTGGGCAACCGTGCGACAACGCACACCCTGCCCCTCGAGCTCGGGCACGACGGCTTCGAGCTCGGCTCCCAGTGCGTCGAGCATCTCCTGGTTGGTGGCATCGCCGATCATCGGATTCCAGTCGTAGGCGCCCACGATGATCACCTCGGCGCCACAACAGCGGGCGAGCCGACCCGCCCAGGCCAGCGCCGCCTTCGAGGTTGGAGATCCGTCGTATCCGCACACGATCGTGCCCAGCCGTTCGGTGTATTCCGACCCTGTCACCGTGTCCACCTCCCTGTTAACCATGACTGTGGACGCGAGCAGTGCGCCAGTGCCGGATGGCACTCCAGAACCGGGACCGCACACTGCCTGAACCTGCAAGGAGGCCGGTTGGAGTTCTTGGACGTGATGTCGTCCCTCGGGGTGGCCCTCGGTTTGGGACTGCTGGTCGGACTTCAGCGCGAGTATGCGAAGCGCCGCAACCACGAGGACCTCCTGGGCGGCGCTCGCACGTTCGCATTGATCGCTTCGGTGGGTGCGCTCGCAACGATTCTGTCGGAGGTTGCAGGGACCTATCTCGTGCTGGCGACGTTCGCCGGAGGCATCGTCGTGTTCCTGGCGATCGGCTACGTGCGGACGACGAGCGAGGGTCACATCGGCATGACCACAGAGGTGGCCGCGCTCATCGTGTTCTGCGCAGGCGCGATTGCGGGATTCGGCGAGCTGCCGATCGCAGTCGCGATCGGGGTGCTCACCGCCACCGTGCTGGCGATCAAGCCGTTCACCCGCCAGCTGTCGGCGAGCATCGAGACCGAGGATGTGTATGCGACGCTGAAGTTCGCCGTCGTCGCAGCACTCGCGCTCCCCTTGCTGCCAGACCAGACCTATGGGCCGAGCCCGTGGAACGCCGTGAGCCCGTACAAGGTCGGCTTGATGGTCGTCTTCATCTCCGGCCTGTCGTTCGTCGGATATGTCCTCATCCAGCTGGTCGGCACCGAACGCGGGATCGGGTTGACCAGCCTGCTCGGTGGGCTGGTCTCCTCGACGGCGGTCACGATGACGTTGTCGGAGCGGAGCCGCTCGCATCGGTCGATGTCGAATCTCCTCGCTCTCGGCGTGCTCCTGGCCTGGGTGATCATGTTCGGCCGAATCCTGGTCGAGGTCGGCGTCGTCAACATCGGCCTGCTCGCGTCTGTCTGGGTTCCGATCGTCGGCGCCGGACTCGTAGCCGTCGTGTGGGCGGCATGGCTCTACACCAGGCCGGCCGACGGGGCTACCGATGGTGAGGAGGTCAGGAACTTCACGAATCCGTTCCGGCTGGGCCCCGCCATCCAGTTCGGCCTCCTCTACGGGCTCGTGCTCATCGGCTCCAAAGCGCTCTCCGACTGGCTCGGCGCCACCGGGATCTACGCCGGAGCGATCGTGTCGGGGTTGGCCGATGTCGATGCGATCACGCTGTCGATGGCGGAGCTCAGTCGGGGCGCCGGGCCCGTCGAGGACGAAGTCGCAGCGAATGCGATCGTGTTCGCCGCGGCGAGCAACACCCTGGTCAAAGCCGGCATCGTCTGGGTGACAGGCTCGCCCGGGATCCGAAGAGCGGTCGCTCCGGGTGCCCTGGTCGTGGTGTTGGTGTCGGTCGGTCTCGCACTCGTCCTCTGAGAAGGACCTCAGCTCTCGACGTACTGAAAGACCTCGTCGATGCGCCGATCGAAGACTCTGGCGATCTCGAACGCCAGGCTCAGCGATGGGACGTACCGGCTCTTCTCCAGGAGAATGATGGTCTGACGGGTGCAGCCCACCCGGTCAGCCAACTCCTGTTGGGTCATCTCCCCATGATCGAATCTGAGCCTTCGGATCTGGTTGTCGATCGTGGCCTTAGGCATCGACCGACGGCTCCCGGCGATAGCCCAACACGATCCCGAGTGCCCGGCCGAACGCCCCTGCGATGAAGGTGCTCCAGAAGATCAATTGGAGGTATCCGAGCGGAACGGCTCCTTCGCTCCAGAAGACCTCCGTCAGCGTCACTGTCCACGCGACGAGCGAGAGGATCACGAGTACCGATTCGACGGTGAAGGAGCGAGCCTGAATGGCCCGATCCCGCTCGTCGACGATGGTCGACCCGGAGGGACGGCTGAGCCGCCTCCACGCCCAGAACCAGACGCCCGCTGCACCGGACAGCATCACGTAGAAGGCCCCCCGTGTCGCACCGTCATCGACGAAGTTGGCGACGCCCTGCAGGCTCACCAGCGCTGCCAGTCCGATTCCGAGCGCCGCGGTGACCACCAGGCCGACC
>CBDTYK010000006.1:0-11396 GCA_965364595.1 uncultured bacterium | reverse complement strand
GTCGCTCGGTGGACGGGATCTTCTCGTCAAGGTCGCCAGACCCCGCAACTGAGCGTTCGTGGCTGCGCTGGAGCGCAGCCACGGATGTCAGGTGAACCTGAAGCGCGTCACGTCGTTCGGGAAATCGAGCCAGGCGAGCGCCTTGTTCGGCGTCAACACCACGAGCCCACCTGCGTCGTCGCCCTCCCACGCATCGGCTTCCGGCGAATAGCCCAGATCGCCGTACTTGCGGCGGAACTCCGATGCGATCCTTCCACCCAACTCGAGTCCGGGTGGGTCGGCCGGGCGACTCGTGCCTTCGAGGATCACCGCCTGTGACCCGCTCTCGAGATGGAGTGTGCAGGCCGGATTCCCACGCAGGTTTCTGGCGTGCACCGTGTCGGGTGATCCGTCGTACCAGAAGCGCGAGTCCAGCCACACACCCCATCTCGGTACGACATGCGGCCGCCCATCGGGTCGTGTAGTGGACATCCAGTAGTGGAGCGCGTCTTGCAGCCGGTGCGCGACCGGCTGCCACTCGAGCGTTCCCGACGCCTCCTCGGGTACGCCGTACCCGTCGGGCATGTCCGGTCGGTCACCGCGCGGTGCTGGCATGCCGATCAGCCTATGTGGGGTGATCACCGCGTTGGTGGAGCAGCGTGGTCGTCGGCGACGAGGTCGATGACCTCACGTGCCGTGCACCGCCAGCCGAAGCGCTTTGCTGCCGCATCAGCGGGTTGGGTTCCGAACCGCTCGTCCACGAGCGTGATGAGCGCCTTCCACAGTGCCCATCCACGGGCTCGCGCCCATGTGTCCACGTCGAGGTCGAGCTCGCGCCGAAACACATTCCTCGCTTCGCCGGTGAAGTAGGTCCACGCCATCACCAGATCACACGCCGGATCGCCGACGGCACAACACCCGAAGTCGATCACGGCGCTCAGCGATCCTTCGCCGACCAGCAGGTTGGACGGCGCCACGTCACCATGAACCCACACCGGAGCGTGACTCCAGGTGCTGGCCAGTGCTGCCTCCCAGACGTCGATGAGCGGCGAGGAGGTCGAGCCGTGCGTCAGCACGTCGATGGCGGCCCGCGTTTGTGTGTCGAACGCGCCGAGTGCGCCGCCCCGATGAAAACTGTGCGCTCCCGCCGGTGGTCCGGTGGCCGCATCGATGCCTCTGAGGGTGTTGAGGAACCGCGCCAAGTCCCGAGCGAGTGAGTTGTGGTCATCGATGGTCGCGGTCGCGGCCGGCTGGCCTTCGATCCATCGATAGACCGACCACTTGCGGGGGAACAAGTCGCCCTTCCTGCCGAGCGCCACGGGCTCGGGGATCAGCGCGGGAAGGCCGGGTGCGAGCACAGGGAGCCATTGATGCTCTTTGGCGAGCTGAGGCACGTACGAGTCGCTGCGGGGGAGGCGAACGGCCAGATGCTCTCCAAGCCGGAACGTGATGTTGTCCCACCCCGGCAGCGGAACAGGGCTCACCGGGAGGTCGGCCCACTCGGGGAACTGCGATGCGACGAGCGCAGACACCACATCTGCAGTGATGTCTCCCCCTTCCATGGTCCGATTCTTGCACATCGGACGCCCGGCGTGCGCAGCGTCTCTTCTGCTCGCCGATCACGGCGGTGCCCTGGTCGGGTGGTCCTCGCGACCCATTTGGGTCCCAAAAGTCACCGATCAGGGCAAAATGTGTCACGAAAGGTTGACATGTGTCACATCGTGGGGCATAGTGCCCCACGAGGAGATGCCGGGGACACCCCGGTGGCACAAAAGGACAGGAACGAGTGTGTTTCTCGGTGAGTACCAGCACAACGTGGATGGAAAAGGTCGGATCGTGATGCCGCGCGCCTACCGCCAGGAGCTCGCCGGAGAGGTCGTCGTGTCCCAGGGCCGGGACGAGAACCTGGTCGTCTGGAAGCTGTCCGACTGGGAGGAAGAGGCCAAGCGGGTCCGAGACACCACTCCCGACACACGGAAGGGACGCGCCTTCCGCCGCTCCTTCTTCTCGACGTCCGACACCCAGACCGTCGCCGAGAACACCGGCCGCATTCAGATTCCTGCCCATCTCCGTGAGTTCGCAGCCCTCGAGCCAGGATCGGAGGCTGTCGTGGTCGGCAACTTCGAGACGGTCGAGATCTGGAACCCCGGACGCTTCGCCATCTCGAAGCAGCTCGGGCAGGAGGTCTATCTGGCGGACGAGGAGGACGACCCCGACGACGAGTGATGTGTCGCACGGCTGGCGTATCGCCAGCCCCCCGGTTACCAGATGGAAGGCCCCTGACTCCGCCCGCTTCCCGTTTGGTGCCAGCGCCCGGGGGGCTGGCCATACGCCACCGAGCCACCCGTTCCTGTGACGCAAACGCACGAACATCGACACAAGCGTCACAAGAGAGCGCATTCAGGGTCCCGAGACCATGTCCGACTACCACCTGCCCGTCCTCCTCACAGAAGTGATCGAGTTCCTCGCACCCACCCCGCCGGGCGTCATCGTCGACGCCACCTTCGGTGGAGGCGGGCATGCCCGTGCGCTCGCAGCCGCCCCGGGAGAACACCGGGTGGTCGGCATCGATCGTGACCCCGACGCCCGTGCGAACGCCGGGGATGTCCAAGTCCTCGGAGGGGACTTCGGAGACTTCGATGGACTGCTCGACGAGGCCGGGATCGGGGCGATCTCCGGAGCGCTGTTCGACCTGGGCATCTCCTCACATCAGGTGGACCAGGCAGGCCGCGGTTTCAGCTTCCACGCCGAGGGCCCGCTGGACATGCGGATGGACACCACCCAGCGATTGTCGGCATCCGAGGTCGTGAACACCTACACCGAATCGGAACTCGCTCGAATCATCCGGGCGTACGGCGAGGAGGGCCAGGCCGTGCGCGTCGCCCGGGCGATCGTGGCGGCACGTCCGATCGAGACGACGACCCAACTCGCCGATGTCATCGCCACGGCGATGCCCGCAGCGCTTCGTCGATCAGGTCACCCTGCTCGCAAGACCTTCCAGGCGATCCGGATCGAGGTCAACAACGAACTGCAGTCGATTCGCACGGGAGTGGACGCCGCACTCGGACGCCTCAGCATCGGCGGCCGATGCGCAGTGATCTCCTATCACTCGCTCGAGGACCGGATCATCAAGCGTCGGTTCGTCGAGGGTGCATCAGGATGCGAATGCCCGCCGGACCTGCCCGTGTGTGCGTGTGGCCGGGACCCCGAACTCCGGCTGGTCACCCGCAAACCTGTGATGGCGTCCGACCGAGAGGTCGCAGCAAGAGCTCGCTCCGCCCGACTGCGGGTCGCCGAGAAAGCGAGGGCTGCATGACGGCCGCAGCGCAACGCCGTGCATCGCACGGGATGGCTCGTCTCAGGGTCGTCGCCGGCAAGAAGCGCACCCAGCACCCTCACGTGGCGCCGTGGATGGCCTTCACCCTCGTGGTGGTCATTGCGTTGTTCGGGATCGTGACAACACAGACATCGCTCGATCAGGGCGCCTTTGAACTCGCCGAACTCAACCGAGGGATCGCCAACGCGGAGACCGAGAACCAGCATCTTCGTCTCGAGGTCGCCCGGCTCGAATCACCGGCCCGGATCGCTCCAATCGCTGCGGAAATGGGGATGGTCTATCCCGACGATCGCCGGACTGTGATGGTCGACGGCGTGATCGATCAGGTCGTCGAGGGTGACCAGCGGTGGGCTTCGATCGCCGAGTTCGCGACCGAGGAGATTGCGCCGTGACCGGGAACCTCTACGTGCTGCTCGGCCTCGCCGAGGGGGTCGTGTCGCTTCTGCCGGCCGCCGTCCACAGATCCAAGAGCTTCGTTCGTCGAACGTCGAACCGCCGGACCGCCCTGATGGGCAGGGTGAAGGCGTCCATTCATGGGACCCGGGCCGGCCGGAGGCGCATCGACGCTGCCGAGTCGAATGCCGCTCGTGCGGGGGAGGAGCTGTCACCATGATCGCCATGACACGGTCCGAGGTCAGCCGCGATCGGCTCCTGCGACTCCAGGCGGCAGTGACCGTCTCGAACGTGAGAGGCGCACGCGGGCTGCGTGCCCATCGTCGTTCCACCCCGACCCTGAGCGGCGGACGTCTGCGCACGGGGGGCATCAACACGCGGTTCGTCTCACCCGTCACCTTCGACAGTTCAGATTTCTCCATTCGACGAGGCGTGGCGGACGCCTCCTCCGATGGGCTCCCACGAATCACCTACCCGACTGCTGGCGTCGACTCGGGCACTGGATCGCAGCATCCTTTGCCACGGCGCCGGTTGAACTGAGCCGTGGCCGCCCGGAAGGCGGCGCGCACCATGGACCCTCAGCGGGTCCGGATGATCCTCCTCGGGCTCGGGCTCCTGCTCGCCTGGACAGGTCTCTGCTACCGGCTCTTCGAGGTGCAGATCGTGCAGGCCGCCGACTTCGCCGATCAGAGCCTGGATCAGCGCCTCACCTCGATCGAGACCCCGCCGGACCGTGGGACGATCTTCGATCGCAACGGTGACCCGCTGGCGATCACGATCGAAGCGCAATCGATCATCGCCGACCCGCGTCTCGTCGAGAACGAGGTGTTCACGGCTCAACAGGTCGCCGCGGTCTCGGGTGGCGACTGGGAGCGTATGTTGTCGGAGATCGAGAAAGGTGGCAGCTTCCGCTACCTCATCCGTCAGCTCGAACCTGCCCAGGCACAGGCCGTGCTGGACCTCGGCCTCCCTGGGGTATCGGCGATCGCCGAGCCGAAGCGCGTCTTCCCGCACGGCCCGATCGCAGCGCACGTGGTCGGGATGGTCAACATCGACGGGATCGGCATCGAAGGCCTCGAGGCCTACTACGACGATGCGCTCTCGGGCACCGGCGGCGAGGTCATCTTCGAGAAGCCGCTGAAGTCGGCCGGCCCCGACGCTCCGATCGCCATCCCCCAGGCGGAGATCATGACGATTCCTGCGATCCCGGGCGACGACCTCGTGTCGACGATCGACCTCTCGCTCCAGAACTCCGCCTACGAGGCGTGCCGCGACACGACGGAGCGAACCGGCGCCGAGGAGTGCTGGATCGTTGCGCTCGAGGTGGAGACCGGAGAGGTCCTGGCGATGGTCGGCTTTCCGGGCTTCGACCCCGAGAAGCGCGTCGGGTTGGACGGACAACCATTCTCGAACTTCGCGATCCGCGGCATGTACGAGCCCGGCTCCACGCAGAAGCTCATCACGTTCGCCGCCGGGCTCGACACCGGCGTCTTCGGCACCGGAACCGTCATCGGCGGCGTCGCCGATCGGATCGAGATCACCCCAGGAGCCTGCGAGTCCGACACCGACGACATCAACGGGTGCTACGGAGACTTCTCGCCGCACGAGACCCGTGACATGACCATCAAGGAGATCTTCACCATCTCCTCGAATGTGGGAACGATCCGAGCCGAGCAGTTGCTCGGCGACGGCGTCCTCGTCGACTACATGGAGCGGTTCGGCCAGGCAGGCAAGACCGGGATCGACTTCACCGGGGAGACGCCGGGGGTCATCCGGACCGACCCTGGTTGCAGCTCGTGCATCGCGTCGCTCTCCATCGGATACGGGGTCGGGGCCAGTCCGCTGCAGATGGCGGCCGCCTTCGCCGCGATCGGAAACGACGGCGTCTGGACCGAGCCATCGCTCGTCCAGTCGATCCTCGATGTCGATGGAAGGGAGACCGACATGGTCGCCTCCACCCGACGGGCCGTCAGCGAAGACACCGCCTGGGCGATCCGCCAGATGCTGCTCAACGTCGTCGTCGAAGGCACCGGGCAAGCCGCCGCAGTGCCCGGGTACACGGTCGGGGGAAAGACCGGAACATCCGACAAGCTCGACGAGAACGGGCAGTACATCGACCAGACCATGGCGAGCTTCGTGGGCATGGCTCCGATCGGTGATCCCAAGGTGGTCGTCGCAGTGGTCGTGGACAACCCGGCCTGGGAGTACCGCACCGGTGGCGCGGCAGCAGCACCGGCGTTCTCGGCAGTGATGGAAGCGGCGCTGCATTCGCTTGGAGTGGCACCAGATGTCGACCCGCGGTGAACGGCTGAGTCGGCTCGCGCACGCCATCGGGGGCCGGTTCACCGGTGATGTCGACCCCGTAGTGCTCGACGTCACGCACGACTCGAGGCAGGTGGGAGCAGGATCGCTGTTCGTCGCCGTCCGGGGCATGACGGTCGATGGGCACCGCTTCATCGAACAGGCAGTATCGAAGGGCGCAGTCGCCGTCGTCTGCGAAGAGGAGATCGACCCGTCGATCCCACACATCCTGGTCGAGGACGCCCGAGCGTCGATGGCCGGCCTGGCCGCCGAGGTTCACGGCCATCCGAGTCGTGAGCTCGCAGTTGTCGGGCTGACGGGCACGAACGGCAAGACCTCCGTGTCCTTCATTCTCGAGTCGATGCTTCGGTTCGTCGGCCGAACGACCGGACTGATCGGAACGGTCGTGACGAGGATCGGTGACGAACAGATCCCCACCCTTCGCACCACGCCGGAGTCCACCGATTTCCAGCGACTCCTGCGGGAGATGGCCACGCGAGGCGCGCAGGTCGTGGTTGCCGAGGTCTCGTCACACGCCCTGCGGCTGGGCCGAGTCGACGAGACCCGCTTCGAAGTCGTTGGATTCACGAACCTGAGCCAGGACCATCTCGACTTCCACTCCGACATGGAGGACTACTACCAGGCGAAGCGACTCCTGTTCGACCCCCGATTCTCGACCAAGTCGGTGATCTGCGTAGACGACGACTGGGGACGGCGATTGGCGAATGACACCACGATCGACGTGCGAACTGTCAGCATGAGCGGCGATGCCGATCTCACTGCTCGGATCGTCTCGCGGTCCCTGGCTGGAACCGAGTTGATGATCACGTTCCCCGACTCGCAGACACGCACCGTCCTCGTGCCATTGCTCGGAGACTTCAACGCCGAGAACGCGCTCGTCGCTGCCGGCTGTGCACTCGACCTCGGGATGACGATCGATCAGATCGTCGATTCCCTGGGGCACGCGACCGCCGCGCCCGGCCGATTCGAACTGGTATCCGGCGACGACCCGGTCACCGTGATCGTCGACTACGCCCACACGCCCGACGGCATCGAAGCTGCGATCGAGTCCGTCCGAAACCTCACCAGCGGCCGGGTCGTGGCCGTGATCGGCGCCGGAGGCGACCGGGACCAGGCCAAGCGGCCTCTCATGGGAACGGCCGGCTCCGCCGCCGATGTCCTCATCGTGACGTCCGACAACCCACGAAACGAGGATCCGCAGGCGATCATCGACGACATTCTCACCGGTGTCTCGGTGGGCGATGTGGTGTCCATGGTCGATCGCCGATCGGCGATTCGGGCCGCCATCGATGTCGCCGACGATGGCGACGTCGTGCTGGTCCTGGGCAAGGGCCACGAGCGGAGCCAAGAGATCGGTGATCGGATGCTGCCGTTCGACGATCGCCTGGTCAGCCGCACCGCACTGTCAGAGCGAAGGGAGGGCCGCTCGTGATCGCCCTCCTGATCGCCGCCTCGGTGGCGTTGTTGCTATCGATGATCGTCACGCCAACCGCCATCAAGGCGTTGCGAGATCGCAACATCGGCCAATTCATCCAAGAAGAGGTCGAGGGCCACGCCCACAAGCACGGGACCCCGACGATGGGTGGGATCGTCATCGTCGGCTCGGTGGTGGTCGCCTACCTCCTCGCACACGTTCGGTTGTGGACGGCGTCCACCGGCCTCACGTTCCAGGTCGAGGACTTCGCCGGAGGAGGCTTGCTGGCGCTGTTTGCACTCGTGGGGATGGCTGCGATCGGCTTCCTCGACGACCTCGTCAAGTACAGCCGCAAGCGGTCGCTCGGCCTCAAGGCTCGGTGGAAGTACGCAGGGCAGTTACTCGTGGCGGGGGTGTTCGCGGTCGGAGCCGAGAGTCTCGGTGTCTCAACGGACCTGTCGTTCACCAGGCCGATGAACTTCGACCTCGGCATCTTCTTCGTCGTGTTGGTCCTGTTCCTCCTCACCGGAGCCGCGAACGGCGCGAACCTCGCCGACGGCATGGATGGGCTCGCCGCAGGATCCGGCGCGCTGATGTTCGGTGCCTACACGATCATCGCCTTCTGGCAGTCGAGGAACCCAGAGATCTACGTCGCAGCCACCAACCCCCGTGAACTCGCCATCATCTCCGCTGCGATGCTCGGCGCCCTGTCGGGATTCTTGTGGTGGAACGCCCCGCCCTCGAAGATCTTCATGGGAGACGTCGGCTCGAACGCCATCGGCGGACTTCTTGCCGCCGTCGCGCTGTTGTCCAACACCACGCTCCTGTTGGCAGTCGTGGCAGCGCTCTACGTTGCGGAGACCCTCTCGGTGATCATCCAGGTGGGCGTGTTCCGGTACACCCGGAAGCGGGTGTTCCGGATGGCGCCGTTCCATCACCACTTCGAACTCGTCGGCTGGCCCGAAACGACCGTCGTGATCAGGTTCTGGATCCTGGCCGGGATCGGAGTCTCGCTCGGCCTCGGCTTCTTCTATGCCGACTACCTGGCGGCGGGAGGGATCCTCAATTGAGAGTCCTCGTGCTCGGAGCCGCGGTGTCGGGTCTCGCCGCAGCCCGCCTCGCCCGTCACAGGGGAAAGGTCGTGTCGGTGTACGACTCGAAGACCCATCGACTCGGCGACATCGTCGCCATCGGGGTGGGTGCGATCGTCGGCGACTGGGATCCCGATGATCTCACCGGCGTCGATCTCGTGATCGCCAGCCCCGGGTTCCCCGAACGATCCGCTCCGATCACCGACGCCTACGAGGCCGGTGTTCCGGTCGTGACCGAGTTCGAGTGGGCGTGGGAACAGCTCCAGGCCGACAAGACGGTGGCCGTCACCGGCACCAACGGGAAGACGACCGTCACGGCACTGATCGCCGACATGTTGGACGCCTCTGGCGTCGATGCCGCTGCGATCGGGAACATCGGGGTCGCCGTCTCCGATGTGGTGCAGGATCCGATGGACGTCGCGGTCATCGAGGTGTCCAGCGCACAACTCCAGTTGTCCCGCTCGTTTCGGCCCGATGTTGCGGTCGTCACCAACGTGGAAGTCGACCACGTGGATTGGCACGGCAGCGCCGAGGCCTATCGGCGTGCCAAGGCGATGATCGTTGCGCGACAGCGGCCGCAAGACGTCGTCGTCTTCTCGTCGAGCGATCCCGGAGCGACCGCCGTCGCAGAGTCCGGGGCGTCCCGGAGGATCGGTGTCGACCAGCACACGATTGCGGACCACGGATTCGGCGGAGACGAAGACGCGATCTTCATCGCCGGCCAACGACTGTCGAGAGACGAGCTGTCGGCGCCTCCGGGACCGTTCGTGCAGAACGTGCTGCTGGCGTCAGTGGCTGCAATGGAGGCGGGCGCCGACGCCGGGCCGGTGATCGACACGGCTCGACGGTTCGCACCCGGCGCCCATCGACAGCACTTGATCGCCACGATCGGTGCGGTTCGATACGTCGACGATTCCAAGGCAACCAACCCGCACGCCGCCTTGGCGGCAATCTCGTCCTACGACTCGGTCGTGTTGATCGCCGGTGGCCAGTCGAAGGGCCTCGACATCGCGTCGCTCGCCAGACACCCCAACGTCAAAGCATTGATCGCCATGGGGGAGTCGGCGGGCCTGCTGTGTGACGCCGCTCCCGACATCTCACACCGTGTCGAGTCGATGGAAGCCGCAGTGCGATTGGCGGCGCGTCTGGCCGAGCCCGGCGACGTCGTGTTGCTGTCGCCGGGTGGTGCCAGCTGGGACATGTTCGATTCGTACATCCATCGCGGTCAGGTGTTCGCATCGGCCGTCGAAGCGATCGCAGAGAGGTCGACACCATGAGCACGAGAATCGCAAAGGTCACTTCGATCACTGCCCGTCGCGCCGCAGAGCGCAAACGCTCCGAGCAATCCGTCGCCAACGCTCGCGCCGCCACGACGCTCTTCGCCGTCGTTGCGGCACTGCTCGTGATCGGAGTCACGGCGACGATCTCCGCCTCGTCCGCCGTGGCGATCGACCAGCAGTCGGACAGCTTCTACTTCTTCAAACGACAGTTGATCGGGATCGGGGTCGGCGTGGTGGCGATGGCGGTTGCCTCGCGGGTCCCCTATCAGACGTACAAGAAGCTGGCCGTCCCGATCTTCGTCGGGACGGTCGGGCTGCTGGTGGCGACTCTGCTGTTCGGCACCGGGGCCGGAGGCGCACAGCGGTGGATCGCGGTCGGTCCGATCACGATCCAGGCATCTGAGATCGCCAAGTTCGCCGTGATCGTCGTGTTGGCTGCGGTCCTCGACAAGAAGCGGAAGCTGCTCGGCGACTTCGGTCACTTCGCAGCACCAGTCGTCGCCGTGATGGGAATCACCGGGCTGCTGGTGATGCTGCAACCGGACCTCGGGACGACCATCGTGATCGCAACGGCGGCGCTGGCCGTGATCCTGACCTCCGCCACGCCACTGCGCTTCGTGATCTACACCGGTCTCTCGGGGGCGTTCCTCGCAACCGTCCTCGCCTTCTCGGCGGACTACCGCCTCGACCGGATCACCGGCTTCCGGGATCCTTGGGCCGACGTCGAGGGCACCGGCTGGCAGCTGATCCAGAGCTGGTACGCGCTCGGCTCGGGCGGCATGACCGGCGTCGGACTCGGAGCGAGCCGGGCGCGCTGGTTCTATCTCCCGAACGCGCACACCGACTTCATCTACGCCATCATCGGTGAGGAGACCGGATTCGTCGGCGGGCTTCTCGTCATCCTGCTGTTCGTGCTGCTCGGTGCCGCCGGGTGGGCCATCGCTGCTCGAGCGGTGGATCCGTTCGGACGGATGGTGGCCACCGGGATCACCGTGTGGCTGAGTTTCCAGGCGATCGTGAACATCGGCGGAGTCGTGGGCGTGTTGCCGATCACCGGCATCACGCTGCCATTCGTCTCCTACGGCAGTGCCGCCGTCGCCGTATCGATGGGTGCGGTCGGGGTGCTGGCCAACATCGCCCACAGCGGTGGGCGGCGCCGCACGTCGTGACGTACGCCATCGCAGCGGCCGGCACGGGCGGTCACGTGTTTCCGGGGCTGGCGGTCGGGGAGGCGCTGGTCACCGACGGCGTCGATCGGGCCGACGTGCTGTACGTCGGGGGGACGAGGCTCGAGGCCTCGGTGTATCCCGAAGCCGGGTTCCCGTTCCTGTCGGTCGAGCTGATGGGCCTCCAGCGGCGGTTCACGACCCAGAACCTACGGATTCCGCTCGTCGTCAAACGTGCCGTCGATCGCATCGCTGCCGAGTTCGAAGCCCGCAGCGTCGGGGTGGCTCTCGGGCTGGGCGGGTACGTCACCGTTCCGACCGGGCTGGCTGCCAGACGGCTCGGAATCCCATTCTGTGTGAGCGAGCAGAACGCTCACGCCGGACTCGCCAACCGCCTCATGAGCCGGCTCGCCA
>CBDTYK010000005.1:0-11490 GCA_965364595.1 uncultured bacterium | reverse complement strand
CGTGACGGCAGACGACTACGAGACAGCTATGAGGTCGGCGCTCTCGAGACCGAACGTCATCGTGACCCGGACCTTCTCGAAGGTCTACGGGCTCGCCGCTCTGCGCGTCGGGTACGCGATCGCCAGACCGGAGACGATCACGGAGCTTCGAAAAGCGCAGGCTCCCTTCTCCGTCACCTCGGTCGGGCAGGTCGGCGCGCTCTCGTCCCTCTCGGCGCAGGATGAGATCGACCAGCGAGTCGGAGTCAATGCCGCCGAGCGCAACCGGCTGGAGCGGGCATTCGCGGATCGTGCGATCGAGTATGTGCCGTCACAGGCGAACTTCGTCTACCTGCGCCTCGGTTCGAGCACCAAACGCACCGCCGATGCCTTCATCCATCACGGAGTGATCGTCAGACCGTTCGGCGACGGATGGATCCGCGTGAGCGTGGGAACACCCGACGAGAACGACCGCTTTCTCGCTGCGCTCGACCTCGAGCAAGCCGGCCTGGCGGCCGGCTGAACTCGCTCAGCAGCGGAGGCCCTCGAGCAGCATCACCGAGACCCGGTGTGCCGTCAGATCGGGGTCGCCGCCGCGTGCGATGGCTGGAGCAAGCCCGCCGACCATGTGGAAGACGGTCTCGGCGATGACGTCGCTGGGCATGTGGGTCCGGAAGTCGCCGCTCTCGACACCTTCGTCGATGATCCGGCCGAGCACACGTTGCGCGTGAGCGAGGTGCGCGGCGACCACGCCTTCGGTTTCGGGGGACATCGCCGTGCGAAGCGAGATGATGAAGTCGTGGCCGGCGAATCGGTGCATCGCCATCCTGATGAACTCCCGGAGTTGGGTCGCCGGGTCGCCCATCGCCGCCAGCCTGCCGTCGATCTCGGCGACCATGTCGTCGATCTCGTCGATCAGGTAGGCGCAGACCGCCGCTTCGACATTCGCGAAGTTGTTGTATATCGTCTGGCGAGACAGCGCTGCCCGCTCGGCGATCGCGGTCATCGAAACCTCGGTCATCCCCCGTTCTTCGACGAGTGACATGGCCGCATCGATGATGCGGCGCCTGGTGGGGATGCTCTCACCGCCACCGCCGGCGGATGTCACCGAGTCGGTGTCATGTGATCCGGATCCAGGATTTGACATAGTGTCAAGGCTACCATTGAATGAGATTGACACTCTGTCGAAACAGCGCTCCTTCGAAACGATCGTGAGGAATTCGTGAAATCAGTCATCCGCTTCTTTGCCAACGCCGTGACGCAACGGCCCGGCCTCGTGATCGCCGTCACACTGGTTGCCACGCTGGTCTTCGGCGGCCTCGCTGCCACCGTCGAGAACAGCGACGGTGGCCAGGAGGGGTTCTCGCCCGAGAACGACGTGATCCTCGCTTCGGAGCGCATCAACGAACTCTTCGGTGACTCGGCGGCGGCGAATGCCGTCACCCAGGCGCTCCTGTCGTCCGACCAGGCCGAGTTCATCTCCGGTCAATCGCCGCAGCAGCCTGGCGTGGTCACGTGGATGGCGCCGGTGCAGCAAGTCATCGCAGAGCAGGAGCTCGACCCGGCCCAACTTCCGCCCGAGCAGATTCCCGGCATCTACGCCCAAGCGCTCGACCAAGGTGGAGAACAGCTCGGATTCGTCAGTCAGCTGGTCGCCGAGGACCAAGCCACGGGCCTCGTCCTCGTGTTCATCGATACCACCGATGACCAGAACACTCAGATCGATCGCGAAGTCGCAATCGCCGACACCATCAAAGCCGTCGACGTGCCGTCGGGGATCGAGTTGCGTCCGTTCAGCTTTGCGCTCCTGTTCTCCGACTCCGGAGACGTCCAGTCGGAGATCGGGCGTCTGTTCGGGTTCGCCTTCCTGATCATCATCGGCATTCTCCTCTTCGTCTACTGGCTGAAGCCGAGAGGGCAGCACGCCAACATCGTTCGATCGGCCCGCAGAACCGCCGCGGACATGGGGCTCACGATGCTCACGATCGTGCTGGCCATCGCCTGGATGAACGGCATCGGTGCGTTGCTCCAGCGGATCGATCTGCTCGGCCCGCTCACCGAGATCGCTCAGATCGTGCCGATCCTCCTGATCGGCCTCGGCGTGGACTACGGCATTCACCTCACTTCCCGCTATCGCGAAGAAGTCGGTGAGGGTGAAGCGGTTGCTGGAGGAATCCGAAAGGCGATCGGAACGGTCGGCGTGGCGTTGGCGCTCGCAACCGTGACGACTGCGATCGGGTTCCTCACCAACGTGGTCAACCCGATTCCGGCGCTGAAGGACTTCGGGATCCTCGCGTCGATCGGGATCGTGGTTTCGTTCGTTCTCATGCTCACCTTCGTGCCGGCGGTGCGTCACGTCCTGGATCGGCGTGCCGAGCGCAAGGGCGACCTCCCCCGTGAGGCGATGGGCGCCACCGGTGATCGGCTTCTTCCTCAAATCATGGAGCGGACCGCTGTCTTCGCAGAGCGCGCTCCGATTCCGACCCTCGTCGTGATGTTGGGCCTCGGTGTGCTCGGATACATCGGCCTGGCGAACATCTCCACCGAATTCTCCTTCACTGACTTCCTCCCGGACGACTCGGAGTACGTCCAGACCTTCAACACGCTCGATGAGGCATTCGGCGGTGGGTTCGGCGAGACGACCCAGGTCCTGATCGAGGGGGACACGGCGACGCCGGAGGCATACAACGCCATGGCGACCGCCGCCCAGAACATGGCCGACACCCCCGACGTGCTCACCTTCCAGACGCCATTCGGGGAGCAGGTGGCGGTCACGTCACCGGTGAGCGTCGTTCAGCAACTGTTGATCCCAGGACCGGACGGTCAACCTGCGTTCCCGCAGTTCGCTCAGGCCGCAATCGCCAGCGGGCTCGATCCTCAGACCGGCGCCGTCGGTCCCGATGCGGATGTGGCGGGCATCTTCGCTGCCGCCGCGGAGGTGGCGCCGGCCGAGATGGGTGCGGTCTACAGCGATGAAGGAACGCTCATCGAGATCTCGACCCAGGCTGGAGAGGACCGGGCCGGCGAACTGAACGAGGCGTTGAAGTCCGACATCGAGCCGATCACCGATGCCGGGTTCGAAGCGATCCCCACCTCTCAGAACATCATCGGAGATGAGATCGTGACATCGCTGTCGGCCTCACAGGTGCAGTCGCTCGTCATCACCCTCATCGCCGCGACGATCGTGCTGGCGATCAACTTCTGGTTCGAGAACCGCCGGCCGTTCCTCGGCGTCCTCACGATGATCCCGGTTGCGCTGGTCGTGCTGTGGACCTTCGGCGCCATGTATCTCTCCGGCATCCCATTCGGTCCGGTGACTGCGACGCTGACCGGACTGGCGGTGGGTATCGGCGTGCCCTACACCATCCACATGGCTCGTCGGTTCGAAGAGGACCGCGGGCGCTACGACGACATCGATGACGCCATCCGATCCACGACGAGGCACACGGGTGGCGCACTCGCCGGCTCGGCCTTCACGACCGCCGCAGGGTTCGGGATTCTCATCACGTCTTCGTTGACGCCCTTCCGTCAGATGGGGCAGGTCACCTCCTATGCGATCATCCTCAGCCTCTTCGGGGCCGTCATGGTGTTGCCGTCGCTGTTGGTCCTCTGGGAGGGTTGGCATCGGCGACGGGGTGATGCCGCCGTCGAGCGGGAGACCGTGTCGGTCGCCTGACCGCCGACGAGGACAACGAACCGGGCCTCTCACCGACCGGCAAACGCAGGTTCGGATGAGAGGCCTCTTCGCGTTCAGATCGCGAGCCGGGGGAACGCGGCGGTGAACACACCACCCTGTGCGACGATCCCCATGAGCCGAGGCTGCCCGGTCCCCTGGGCACTCCAAACCGCTTAGTTGAACCGGATCACGGTCGACTGGGGCCGCATGAGTTTCACGAAGGGACTGGTCGCGATCGCATCGCAACGTCCGGCGCTGCACAAGGCTGCGCTCCTCGGCGCGTACGTTCTGTGTTACCTCCTGCTTGGTGACATCACCCTCGATCTGATGTTCGGCGGTGCCGACGAGGCGTTCTTCTGGCCCGCAGTCGGGCTGGCGGCAGGCGTGATGGCCGTGGCCGACCGGCGCACGCGCCAGGCGGTGGCGATTGCGACCTTCGGCGTCTCCGTGGCGGCTTCGCTGCTCTCGGGGGTCGATTGGATGCTCTCGATCGGGATCGCGGTGGCCCACGTGGTGACTCCGTTGGTGTTTGCGCTCGTGATCGAGCGTCTGGGTGGCACGATCACCAGGTTCGCCAACCACTGGCAGCTCGTGGCGTTCACCGGTGCGGCGGCGGTCGCAGGCATCGCGGGCGGCATCATCACCGCGGCCTCCGAAGCCGCGTTCGGGGCCGCAAGCTCGGAGATGGCTTCCGTGCTGTGGCAGACGATCGCGGCCGACATGGTCGGCATCGTTCTACTCGCCGGTGCCGTGGCAATCGCGACCCGTCGCCTCTTCGAAGGCGACTTCCAGCTCCTGCGGAAGGGCTGGGAGTCTCATGCCACTCCGGTGGCGACGACGGTCGTCGTGACCATCGCTGTGTTCGCACTCCCCGTCTTCGACGACTTCAGTGCCGTCGGATTCGTCGTGCTTCCGCTCATGGCATGGACCGCAACGGTGACCGGACAACGCACCGTGTCGGTCATCAGTATGGTGGTCGGGCTCGCAGCAATCGCTCTGACCGCAAGCGGGAGCGGACCCTTCGTCACGGGCTCAGCGTCGACGTCGGTCCTGTCGGTCCAGGCCTTCGTTCTGGTCACGCACCTCACCGCCATGGCGCTGGCGATCGAATCGGAATCGCGCAGAATCGCCGTGGCCGAGTTCGAGGGAATCCTCAACTCGACGAATGACGCAGTCCTCGTCGCCGACAGCGAAGGCATCATCAGATCTGCCAACGAAGGCGCATCCACGATGTTCGGTGAGTCGGTTGGAGCGCTGGTCGGCACATCTGTCGAAAGCCACTTCCTCGGCCGAGTCCCACGGCGAGGTGGGGCAGAGGTGGTCTCACAGAGCGGCACGACCAGCGTGGATGTGCTCTCACGTGACGTACAACAAGCGAGCCAGTGGTTTCGGACCTACGTGCTTCGAGATCTCACTCAAGTCCGGGCAACGCAAGATGCGCTGACGCGAGCGTTCGAGGTCATCGACGCAGCGCCGGAGCTCGTCGCATGGTTCGACGCCAACGGAGTGATGCAGTTCATGAACGACGCCGGCCGACAGCTCCTCGGCTTCGGCGACGCCGAAGCGTTCGAGTTCACGCACGAGACACTGGCCCCGCAGGGATCCACCTGGCTGCCATCCGCCGTGGAATACGCATCGGAGCACGGTGCTTGGCACAGCGAGGTGGAGATCGCTCGTACCGACGGATCGACGGTCCCCGTTGATCTGACAGTGCTGGCTCACCGCGGCCTCGACGGTGCCCTGTCCCACACTTCCATCCTCGCCAGGGACCTGTCGGAGCGTGTCGAGCTCGATCGCCTGAAAGAGGAGTTCGTGTCCAACATCACCCACGAGCTGCGGACTCCCCTCACTGCGATCACGGGATATGTCGAGTTGTTCGCCGAAGGAGCGTTCGGCGAGTTGGGCCCAGACGCCGAGGGCGCCATCGACGCCATGTCGAGCACGTCGGCCAACCTGTTGGAGCTCGTGAACGACCTTCTGACGTTGTGGCGGAGCGAGAAGCAGACATCGGATGAATGGCGGCGATTCGACATCACCGAATCCGTCCGCCATGTCGTGGACGGTCTCCGTCACCAGGCCTCTCGAAAAGGTGTCGCACTGAGCGTGACCGGCGATCCGATCGAAGTCATGGGGAACAACCACCATGTCGAACGAGCGATCATGAATCTCGTGTCCAACGCGGTCAAGTTCACCGGCGCCGGGGGTTCGGTGACCATCGTCAGCGAGCGAGCCGAAGGCAAGGTCAGAGTGTCCGTTGCCGACACCGGTATCGGGATCGCCGCCGACGAACAGGAGGCCGTCTTCGATCGATTCTTCCGAGCGGGCTCGGCCACCAGCGCTTCGATCCCAGGCACGGGGCTGGGGCTGCCGATCGTGCGCGAGATCGCAGTGGCGCATGGCGGCGACGTCAAGCTCCAGTCGGTGCTCGGGCACGGCACGTTCGTCCTGTTCGAGATACCCGCTGCACCGCCGGGAGTCGGCGAGTCCGTCGGCGATGCGGTCGAAGTGGCCGCGCAGTAGCGTTGGAGGCCCCGACAAGGAGCCTGCCACTTGCCCTCGCTCGAGCCGTTTTGTGAGATCACCGCCTCGATGACTCCGCGGATGCTGGGAACCATGCCGCTCGGCACCCGTATCGATTTCCCGTTCGAGGGTGTCGCCACGTCACCACATTGGGATGGCGAGCGTGAGGTGCGCGGCGTCGACTATGTGACGCTTCGGCCCGACGGCAACATGGACCTCCAGATCCGGGGCACGATCGGCTCGAAGCGGGAGACGGTGGCCTATCAGGCGACCGGAGTGAGTCTCGGCATCTCGAAGACCGAGGCGCGCCCGCAGGAACTGATCACGTTCCAGACCGGGAACGAGGATCTCGCGTGGCTCAACGACGTGATCGGCGTCGGGCTCGGAAACGGCGAAGGACTCGATCTGGCTCTCACGATCTACATCGTGAGATCCGACGATGACTGACCTCGGGCTCCTCGCGGGGTCCGGATGGGCGTCGGGAATCAATCTCTACGCCGTGACCGTGATCCTCGGGCTGGCGGGTCGACTCGGGTGGGCAGACATCCCGGAGGTGCTCACGAGGACCGACGTGCTGATCGTTGCTGCAATCCTGTACTCGATCGAGTTCGTCGGTGACAAGATCCCGTATCTCGACAACCTGTGGGATGTGGCCAACACCGTGATCAGGCCGCTCGGTGCGGCCGCGCTCGGGGTCGTTCTCGCCGGTGAATCCGAGAGCATCGGCGCCGCTGTCGGGGGCCTCGTCGCCGGGGCCCTCGCCTTGTCCGCGCATTCGACCAAAGCCACGACACGGGCGGCGGTGAACACCTCGCCGGAGCCGTTCTCGAACTCGATCGTCTCTGTTGCAGAGGACGGTCTGGCATCCGGCTTGACGGTGGCGGCGATCCTTGCACCCATCCCGACCCTGATCGTCGTGGGGGTTCTGGTCGTCGCGGGCGGCTATGTGACCGTGAAACTCTGGGGCACCGTTCGCAGGATGGTGAGGCGCAACCGGGTCAGACTGCGAACCCCACCTGCCGACGGAGCTGGGTGAACGCTCAGGAACGAGAACGGAAGTCCGGCGGACGTTTCTCGGCGAAGGCCGCCATTCCCTCTTCGTGGGTCGGCAGCGAACCGAGTGCGCCCTGCACCCTCGCCTCCTCCTCGAGGATCGCCTCCAGGGAGCTGGCCGCAGCCGCATGCACCACCCGCCTGGTTGCGCGGTAGGCCACGGTCGGTCCGTCAGCGAATCCACGAGCGACACGCTTCGCCTCGTCGATCAGGCTGTCGGGATCGGTGATCGCGGCCGCCAGTCCGAGCCGATGGGATTCCTCGGCGTCGACCCGTCGCCCCGACATGGCGATCTCCATCGCCCTCGACACGCCGACCATCGCCGGGAGGAACCAGCTCGACCCTGAGTCCGGGATCAGTCCCACGTTGATGAAGGCGCTCATGAAGAAGGCCCGGCTCGACATCACCCGCACATCGCAGGCGAGCGCGAGCCCCATGCCCGCACCGGCAGCGGCTCCGTTGACCGCTGCGACGGTCGGAACCTCGGATGCCACGAGGGCTTCGACGACGGGATTGAATCTGTTGATGATGACCTTCAGCAGGTCGGGTCCGCCGGCCTCGGCGTACTCGCGTCGCAGCTCGCCGAGATCCGCTCCGGCACAGAAGGCCTTGCCCGACCCGGTCAGCACGACCGCTCGCGCCTCGTTCCCGGCGCGTTCGATCCCGGCGATCACGCCGTTGGCGACGTCCTGATCGATTGAGTTGAACACGTCGGGCCGGTCCAACGTGATCAGGGCGAGATCACCCTCGAGGCTGTAGGTCACACTCATCGAGACTCCCTTTCGACCTCACGCAACCTACCGTCGGTCAGGCCTGTTGAACCGTTCGAACCGGGACGAATGCACGATGTCGAGCGGCAGCGGGCAGGCTCGTCGGTCGTCGAGACACGCGTGGTCTGAGCAGTAGGCTCGCGCAACCTCGAGGAAGGAGCGGATGTGGCAGCCGGTCGGTGCTCGTTCTGCGGCCTGCGCAGATCCGAGGTCTCCGCTCTCGTCGTCGGCGTGGGGGGCGTTGCGATCTGCACGACGTGTGCAGCGATCGCAGCCCGAACAGAGGACGATCGGCAGCCTGCGCCCGAGGTCGTGTACTCCGAGCTCTCCGCCATCATCACCAACGACCCCCGAGTCGGCCAGGACTTCGGTCGGATCGACGACGGCGCGATCGTCGTTCGGGGCAACCACATTGCGTGGCTCGGTCCGGCTGCCGAGCTACCGGATCGATATGGCGCGTACCCGGTCGTGCAGTGCGGCGGGAGACTCGCCGTCCCCGGGTTCGTCGATGCCGGGGCAGAGCTGCTCGGCCGGCTTCCCGACTCACGACCGGACCCGGATCGGCTGATCGCCGCCGTTGCCGGACACATCCGCAACGACCTGATCCACGGCGTCACGGCACTCGACCTCAGAGTCGGAGGGTCCGGAGATCCCACCGTGGACACCGTCTTGCTGGCCGCTGCCCGAGCCGGCGCCGAGGTCGTGGACGAGGCCACCGTCTCGATCACATGGGTAGCGTCCGACCGGTTCGACCTGGCGCAGCTCGACGGTGTGATGGCGCCCACCGTCGGACGCATCGCGTCGACGGTCGAAATGCATTGCGATGGTTCCGAGTCCGCCGACGGGTTGCGCGAACGGCTCGGTTGTCTCCGCAGGCTGCCTGTCCGGGTCCGCATGTGCAGCGTCTGGCAGGAGTCGTGCGCCAGGTTGGCCGAGGGCGCCCGGTCCGTCGAAGCCGAGATGTGGTCGCTGTTGCCGGCCGAGGCGAATCCGGTCATCGAGCCACTCGGCATCCTCGACGGTCGCGAGCTCGACGCCAGGGCCATGTGGGACGCCGGCGGGAGACCTGGAGTGGCCACACGCTCGAACCCCGACACCCGGATGGTGAACGGCCTCACGCTGGCGATCTCGCTCCTGGTGACCGTCGGAGGTCTGGACGTCGGTGAGGCCATCTGGTCGGCCACCCGGGGCGGTGCGCGGGCACTCGGGGACGATGAACGTGGCCGACTCAGGATGGGAGATGCGGCCGACTTCGTCGTCCTCGACACCGACGACCCCCTGGACCTCGTGCGGCGACCCGACACGAATCCGGCATGGCGTGTCGTCGCTGCGGGCCGGGAAAGCCCGGAATGACAGGGATTCTGGGGATGCGTGACTATGTTTTGGGGTGCCCGGGGAGTCCGGGAGCATAGGTTTCCTGAGGAGGACCGATGAACAAGACCGAGATGGCTCAGAAGCTGGCGAAGAAGGCCGACATCTCCCAGGCTCAAGCCGGTGAGATCCTCGACCACATCTTCTCGACCAAGCCGGGCGAAGGCATCATCGCCGTCGAGCTCGATGCAGGCCGCAAGGTGTCGATCGCAGGGTTCGGCAACTTCACGACGAAGAGCCGGTCGGCTCGCAAGGGCCGCAACCCCGCGACGGGCGAAGAGATCATGATCCCGGCACGGAAGTACGCCCATTTCGCGCCCGCCAAAGGACTCAAGGATCGCGTCGTCGACTGAGTGACCTCCACGACGAGTAACGGTCGGGCCCCGGGAAGCACCCGGGGCCCGACTGCGTTGGGACTCGCGGCCGAGTTCTGGCATCATCAGCCTCATGCGATCAGCACTCGACGCTGAGACCACCAGGCGGTGATGATCTCCCCGAAACCGGTGCTCGCCGGACCTCGACCATTCGCCATCGCGCATCGCGGCAGCAAGCTGATCTGGCCGGAGAACACGATGATGGCCTTCGGTCACGCCCACGAGTCCGGGTTGCGGTGGCTCGAAACGGACCTCCATCTGAGCAGTGACGGCCACGTCATGTGCATTCACGACGACACCGTCGATCGAACCACCGATGGAACCGGTCCGGTCTCGAACTTCACAGCGGCGGATTTGGGGGCGCTCGATGCGGCCCATCAGTTCGAGGTCGCCGGCGATCATCCATATCGCTCTCAGGGTCACGGGGTGCCGACGCTCGAGGACGTTGCGAACGAGTTCGACGACTGCAGGTTCGTCGTCGATCTCAAGGCGGACGGCCTGACCGAATCACTGTGGGAGCTGATCCGACGGCTCGACCTCGTCGAGCGCATCATCGTCGGTAGCTTCTCGGATCGGCGACTCGCCGAGTTTCGAGACGTCACCGGAGGTGCCGTGGCGACGTCTGCCGGGCCGAGGGCCGTCGCCCGGGCGCTCGCGGCCGCCGCCGTGAAGACGCCCCGTCGTCTCGCCGATGCGCTCCAGGTCCCGGTGAACGCCAGGGGCGTTCCGATCGTCACCGCCCGCTCGGTGGAGAAGTTCCACGATGCCGGCTACCAGGTTCACGTCTGGACGGTGAACAGCTCCAAGCAGATGCACCGCCTGCTCGACCTGGGTGTCGACGGGATCATCACCGACCGGCCAGACGCCCTCAAGGCGGTCATGATCGAGCGTGGAGTGTGGACCGGGGTGTGATCACGCCCGGTGAGGGAGTCCGATCCGAGCCGTCACCCCTGGCGAGTAGTGGGCGATTGCCTGTGATGTCGGCGCAGGCAGCCCAGCCGCAACGGTGAGCGTCTCACCGAGCTCACGAATCTCGGCAGCGTGGAGTGGCCACGGCTCATGTTCGACCGGCACCCAACCGAGCCCGCCTCCGGGCAGGGTCGAGTACGTCGCCCAGCGGGACGTGAGGAACCGCTCGAGGTCGTCGAGTTCGTGTTTGCGTTCGCCGATCTCGATCTCCAGCACGCTCGACGCTCCGCGCGGCCCCGGCCACCGCCGCCGGCCGGCGTACCTGATTCTCTCGCTGGTCTGGTCGATCGACATCTGAGCCCACGTGTACGGCACTCCGAACAGGGTCCGTGCGACTGCCACACCGAGCAGCCGCGTGATCTCGAGCGAGCAGAACCACACACCCTGGCCGCGTGAACCCCTGACGTAGGTGCGGATGTTCGTCTCCGGAAACGTCGTGAGCGGATGCAGAGTCGGAATGAACGGTGGTCGGACGTCGATCATGTGGAACGGGACGAGCCCGACCCAGGCGGAGCCGTCGAATGTGTCCACGGTCAGGCCGTCCGGGAGGATCGCCTGCACGTCCGCCGGATCGTACCTCCAATGGACGAACGTCAGTCGCTGCCACTCCTGCGTGAGAGATGCGTACCGCAGGTTGCCTGGAGCTTCCAGTGGGTAGTCGGACATGGTCCGAGCCTACGAACCCGCCGTCGGTACCAAGAGTGGGTCAGCCGCCGGTCCGGACGGTTCCAAGCGCTTGGTCGTTGCCGTCGTACCCATTGATGGACAATTCCCCGCG
>CBDTYK010000004.1:0-11512 GCA_965364595.1 uncultured bacterium | reverse complement strand
CGAACGCATCTCGAGGGCTCGATGCGGTTCACTGACACGATCCAAGCTGCCAGGTGATCGAGTGACGGCGCGACCTCTCACCGATGGGGACCCTCACGCGACCGACCGTCCGCCGTTGCTCACCATCGAGGATCTATCGATCCGCTTCGACACGAAGCGGGAAGTGGTTCACGCAGTGACAGATCTCGAGGTCGAGGTCGGTCACGGCGAGGTGTTCGCGCTCGTCGGCGAATCCGGATCGGGCAAGACCGTGACCGCTCTGAGCATCATGGGCTTGCTGCCGACCCCACCCGCACAGGTCGAAGGGTCGATCCGACTGGACGGTCAGGAGTTGATCGGACTGTCGCGGCGTCAGCTCAACACGATTCGGGGCCGCACGATCGGCATGGTCTTTCAGGATCCGATGTCGTCGCTCAACCCCGTTCATCCGGTCGGCCGTCAGATCGGCGAGAGCTTGCGGCTCCACCTCGATGTCGGTCGAAGCGAAGCGATCGAACGCGCCGCCGACCTCCTCGACCAGGTCGGGATCCCCGACGCCGGCCGCCGTGTCAAGGACTTCCCCCACGAGTTCTCGGGTGGGATGCGTCAGCGCGCCATGATCGCGATGGCGCTGGCCTGCGACCCGAAGCTGCTCATCGCCGACGAGCCGACCACGGCGCTGGACGTCACCGTTCAGAATCAGATCGTCGAACTCGTTCGCAGCCTCCAGCAGGAGCGGGGGATGTCGGTGATCTGGATCACGCACGATCTCGGTGTGGTCGCCGAGATCGCCGACCGCGTCGCCGTGATGTACGGGGGACGGATCATGGAGACGGGCGAGGCCACCGAGATCTACCGTCACACCCGCCATCCGTACACGGCAGGTCTGCTCAGGTCGATCCCGCGCCTCGATCGCGAAGCGGGTTCGCGGTTGTCCGAGATCCCCGGGACGCCTCGCACCGTGACCGAGCCGCTCGACGGATGTGCCTTCCATCACCGATGCCCGCTCGAGGCGGGAGACTGTCTCTCGGGGCTACCTGATCTGAGGCCGACCGACCGGCGCGGCCACCTCTCGGCGTGCATCCATCACGAGGCGCTGTTGAGCGACGAACAGATCTGGACCGATGACAGTGCGCCACGTGCCGTGGGAGAGGCTGACGACGAGATCCTGATCGACATCCGGGACCTCGAGGTCCACTTCCCGCTGCGTGGCGGTTGGGGGAGCCGCCGCGGAGCCGTCCATGCGGTCGACGGCGTCGACCTGCAGGTGCGGAGGGGCAGAACGCTGGGCATCGTTGGAGAGAGCGGATGCGGGAAGACGACGCTGGGTCGAAGCCTCGTGGGACTGGTACAGCCGACCGCGGGCGACATCTTCATCGACGGGAAGCCGCTCGACGAACTGCCGCGAAGCCGTCGTCGGGCCATCCAGATGATCTTCCAGGATCCGTTCTCCTCGATGAACCCCGGCATGCGGGTCAGGGATGTGATCGCCGAGCCGATGCGCATCCACGACATCCGACCTCCCGACACCTACGACGAGCGAATCGCCGAACTGCTGGACCAGGTCGGCCTTCCGGCATCCGCCGCGGAGCGCCACCCGCACGAGTTCAGTGGAGGTCAACGGCAGCGCATCGCGGTTGCGCGAGCGCTCGCCGCCGAACCCGAGGTCATCGTCTGCGACGAGCCGGTCTCGGCGCTCGACGTGTCGGTGCAGGCACAGATCGTGAACCTCCTCGCCGACCTCCAGGCGGCGCACGGCATCGGGCTGGTGTTCATCGCCCACGATCTGGCCGTCGTCCGCCACATCTCCGACGAGGTGGCCGTGATGTACCTCGGTCAGATCGTCGAGCGCGCCCCCCGAGACCAGCTGTACAACGATCCACAGCATCCCTATACGAAGGCGCTGCTTGCAGCGGTCCCGGTACCAGACCCTACGATTGACCGTGTGTCCCAGCCGCTCTCCGGAGACCTCCCGAGCCCGAGCAGTCCTCCTTCGGGGTGCCGGTTCCATACGAGGTGAAACGTAGCCATCGAAGGCAGATGCGCGACCGAGACTCCCCAGCTACGTCGCACGAGGGACGACCGATGGGTCGCATGTCACCTCGTCGACACGAAAGATCCCCAATGAACATGTCCACGAGAACGAGGAAGGCATTCCTGATGACCAAGAGATGGACCAGACTCACCGTCCTGTTGACGGTGCTCGCCATGGTGCTTGCAGCGTGCAGCAGCTCGACGTCCGACACGACGACGGCGGACACGGCACCCGACGAGACGTCGGCTTCGGGCGACACGACCGAGACGACGTCCCCGCCGGACACCCAGCCCGCCGAGGAGCCCGTCACCCTTCGGGCCGCCATCACGGGAGGCGAGGACACCCTCAACCCCTATACCTACGTGTCCGGGTTCCCGGGATGGAACCTCCTGATGCTCCAGTACGACTCCCTGATGCAGTTCGATGCAGCCGGTGAACCGGCTCCCTGGCTGGCAGAGAGTGTTGAGGCGAACGACGATCTGACGGAGTGGACGATCACGCTCGTCGACGGTGTCACCTTCAGCGACGGTGAGCCGCTCACGATCGACGACGTGGTGTTCACGTTCAACTATTTCATCGAGAACGCCGCCGGGCGCTTCGCCCGTGACCTGCGCGGGGTGAACGGTGTCGAGGCCGTCGACGACCGCACCATGGTCGTGACGCTCGACAATCCGAACCCCTCCTTCGAGCTGGTGGCACTGGCCGACATCCCGATCATCCCCGAGCACATCTGGTCCGAGGTCGAGAACCCCGAAGAGCACCAGTTCGGATCGGTCACCAACGTCGGATCGGGACCCTTCGTGCTGGTCGACTACACCGAGGACCAGTCGTACCGCTTCGAGGCGAACGACGCCTACTTCAGAGGTGCTCCCGCGATCGACGAACTCGTGCTCGTGGTGTTCGCCGACGACGCCGGACCGCTCGCGGCCATCCGCTCAGGCGAGATCGACGTGATCTTCGAACGGATCAGCCCCGAACAGATCGAGCTGCTCGATGCCCAGGACCCGATCGACGTGATCCAAGGACCTGAGTTCACGACCCAGATGATCAACTTCGACGTGACCCGCGCTCCCTTCGACGACATCGCCGTGCGTCAGGCCATCGACCTGGCAGTCGATCGCCAGGACATCGTCGACACCGTGTTCCTCGGCGCCGCCACCGTGGGTAGCCCGGGGTGGGTCCACCCCGACAAGTCGGTCTACAACCCGGATGTGGCTGCGACACACGATCCCGACGCCGCCGCCCAGCTGTTGGAGGACGCCGGTTACACGGATTCCGATGGCGATGGCATCCGCGAGTTCGACGGGCAGCCCATGTCATTCGAGATGATCACGAACTCGTCCGACTCCCTCCGACTGCGCATCACCGAGCTGGTGTCCGAGATGCTTGGTGACGTCGGGATCGAGGTGAACGTCGCGTCGGTCGAGACGGCGACCTGGGAAGAAGCCGTCTGGCCGGGCTTCGACATCGGCAACGGTCGCAACTACCAGATGGCGGCCTGGGGTTGGTCGGCGCCCATCCAGGCGAACACCATCCGCGTCGCTGAGCTCGTGCACGGCGACCCGTCGATCGGTTTCCTCAACCTGACGGGTTTCGCCAACGAGGAAGTGGACGGGATCGCCGCTCAGTTGTTGACCGAAGCCGACGACGCCACCGCAGCCGAGCTGATCGGTGACCTGCAGGCGCTCATCGCCGAGCAGCTGCCGTTCGTGCTACTCGCCTATCCCGATGGTGCGTATGCGTACAACGCAGACTCGTACGACGGTTGGGAGTTCATTGCAGGCCAGGGCATCGTGAGCAAGGTCTCACTGATCGAGCCGTCGGCCCGACCGTGAGATCCGTGGAGGGCGTCGCACCACGCGGCGCCCTCCATGACTCCTGCGCGTGAAACGGCTCGATCTCGGGAAACTCGGCCAGTACGCCATCGTCGTGTTCGTGGCGGTGACGCTGAACTTCGCCTTGCCACGATTGATGCCGGGGAACCCGTTGGCGCTCATCGCCGGCGTCGACGTCGGGCTGTTGACGCCCGAGGAACGGGCCGACCTGATCGATCAGTTCGGTCTCGACGATCCGCTCATCGAGCAGTACGGGGACTACTGGGTGTCGATCTTCACCGGCGATCTCGGTCAATCGTTCCGTTCGGGCCGGCCGATCGTCGACATGATCGGTGAGCGACTGCCATGGACACTGCTGCTCGCCGGTGGTGCCCTGCTGCTGTCGTCGATCGTGGGCATCCTGCTCGGAGCGATTTCGGCGTGGCGACGAGGCGGCAAGGTCGACGTCCCGCTGCTGACGGGCATGATCGCACTGCAATCGCTCCCGTCCTTCTGGTTGGGAATGCTGCTGATCTCGATCTTCGCCGTCAATCTCGGGATCTTCCCATCGTTCGGCGCCGAGTCGCCCGCAGCCGATCTCGCCGGCTGGGCGCGGGCACGCGACATCGCCGAACACGCCGTCCTCCCTATCGCCACACTGTCGGTGCTGTCGACACCCGGCGTCTACCTCACGATGCGGTACTCCATGCTCGAAGTGCTCGGCGAGGACTTCATCCGCACCGCTCGAGCCAAAGGTGCATCCGAGCGACGAGTTCTCTTCGGTCACGTCGCTCGCAATGCCTTCGCTCCCGTCGTCACCTTCCTGGCGATCCGATTCGCCTTCGCGTTCGGCGGCTCGGTCATCATCGAGACCGTCTTCTCCTATCCCGGTCTGGGGCGGCTCGTGTTCGAAGCCGTGTCCGGACGAGACTTCCCGGTGATGCAGGCGGCATTCCTCGTGTTCACGGCCGCGGTGCTCGTCGCCAATCTGGTCGCCGACCTGCTGTATCCACTCATCGATCCGAGAACGAGGGCCGCATGACCGTTCCGGCGATGTCGACCGTCCGCAAGATGATCCCGCAGTCGCTCTCTGATCGGCTCGGCTGGCTCGGGGCCGGCGTCGTCGCCGTGCTGCTGGTGACGGCGATCTTCGCCCCATTGATCGCACCGTACGATCCGACCGAGCGGGTCGCCCGGCCGTTCCTGCCTCCGAGCGGCGATCATCTCCTCGGGACGAACGACGTCGGCCAGGATCTGCTGTCGGAACTGATCTTCGGCGCCCGGGTGTCGCTGACGGTGGGCATCGTCGCTGCGCTCGTGGCGATGCTGATCGGAACGACGGTCGGCATCATCGCCGGCTACTACCCCAAGCGCCTCGGCGCGGTCCTGATGCGGTTCGTCGACGTCGTCTTGATCCTGCCGTTCCTCCCATTGCTCATCGTGCTCGCCGCGTACCTCGGCAGGAGCCTGACGAACACGATCGTGGTGATCGGTGTCCTGATCTGGGCCGGACCCGCTCGCATCATCCGATCGCAGGTGCTCTCGCTCCGATCCCGCGAGTACGTCCTGGCGTCCCGATCGATGGGAGCCCGGGATCGCTGGGTGATCCTCCGACACATCCTTCCGCGGACCGCCCTGCTGGCGACCGGGTCGTTCGTCCGTGCCATCTCCGGAGCGATCCTCCTCGAGGCGGCGCTCAGCTTCCTCGGTCTCGGTGACCCGATCCAGAAGAGCTGGGGATCGATCCTCTTCTGGGCGCAATCCAGAGGGGCGTTCCTGACACCCGCCTGGAAGTGGTGGGTCCTCCCGCCCGGCTTGGCGATCATGGCGGCATCGCTCGGCTTCGCCCTGATCGCCTTCGCCGTCGAAGAACGCATCAACCCGAAACTGTGAACACCGGTCGTTCTCGTGTGTAGAGACGCCGGACGACAAGAGGAGACGCCATGGGAGAAATGAAGCCGATCGGACTCGAACACATCGGAGAGTGTCGCGTCCTGCGAGACGTCGATGCCCAGCCGGGGGTCGACACCGTCGAAGGGACCATCGTGCCTCTGCTGTCCGGCAAGCACATCCGGTCGCATCAGATCGTCATGCACCCCGGCCAGTACTGCTACGCCCACCCGCACGACACCGAATCCATCATCTACACGACATCCGGCAGGTGGGTGTTCTGCACGATCGTCGACGACGTCGAGGAGCGCACCGTGATCAACGCCGGTGACCTGTTCCACTTCCCCGGCGGAGTCCCGACCGGGTTCGAGACCCCGTTTCCCGAAGGTGCGACGATCCTGATCCTCAAGCAGGGCTCGGAGACCTACGACCAGATGGCAGCGAGCCTGGAAGGGACCAAAACCATGCTCGACGACCAGCACGCCGACGGGGAGCCGTTCTACTTCCGTGAGCTGCCAGACGATCACCCGGCACGTGAGTACGCCAGGCAAGTCACCGGACACGACCCGGGTGCCGACGAATGACCGGGTGGCGACACGACGAGACCGTCGACCTCGACGTCGAGAACGCAGATCTCGTGGATGGCAAGCCGACCGCCATGGTGATGATCCACCATCCCGAGAACCTCGATGAGCGCCACCGCACCAAAGTCACGCCGGAGCTGATGCTCGACGGGTTCCGGAACGCCAAGCCCATCTTCGCCGAGGTGGGCGTGCAGCTCGAGTTGGCGGCGGTACGGACCGGACCACTCGATTCTGCGCTCTTCGAGATCACGTCGACCGATGATCCTCACCCGATGCCGAGAGGACGGTTCGTCGGGATGTATCGGGGGATCGAACGCCACCCCCACCGGCTGTCTCGTGAAGCCGAAGCGGCCTTCGAGGTGATGATCCCGGACGTGCCCGACGTCGATCGGATCGTGCATCTGGCCGTCCTCCAGGACGTGTTCATGACGTTCTGCGAACAGCTCGACTTCCGGACGTGGCAGTGGAAGACCATCTCCACCGGAGGGCTCTCGTTCCCGGGATACATGTACGGCTCGACGATCCCCAGACGCCTGCGTGGCGTGATCACGATCACCGACCTCACCAAGGAGATGACCTCTTGGAAGACGGTCGCCCACGAGCTCGGGCACAAGCTGATGAACGTCAGTCACGAGTACCGGGAGGTTGCGCCCCAACACGAGGTTCGGGCGGACGGTGGTCTGATGCTCTACGGGCAGGGGACCGAGATTCCTTCGGGAGAGGCGGGGCGGTTTCACCGCGAGCGGCTGCACGTGTCGCCGTTTCTCTATCGGATGATCGACGGGCGCAAGCAGTGGAACCCCGACTACGTCGAACACGGCTTCTATCACGACCCGATCTACGACGGGATCTCCATCGAGCTCGATCCACCCGAGTTGCTGCAACCCGAGTAGCGGTCCGGGCGGTCGCCACAGCGACGGATCGAGTTGGTGTGCGATGATGGGGTGACCCGACGATCGAGGACACTTCCGGATGACCGTGGCCGACTACCGACTCGAGGACCGCTACACCAGCGATGACGGCCGGGTGTTCATGACGAGCATCCAGGCGCTCGCACGGATCGCCCCCGAGCAGCTCCGACGTGACCGGGCGGCGGGCCGCAACACCGCCGCGCTGCTCTCCGGCTATCCCGGTTCGCCCCTGGGCGGCTTCGACCTCGAGGTCGCTCGCATGCTCAGGCTGTATCCCGACCTGCCGATCGTGCATCGTCCGGCGGTCAACGAGGAACTCGGAGCGACCGCCGTCATGGGAAGCCAGCTGGCCTCCGCCCGGCCCGACGCCAGGTACGACGGCGTCGTCGGCATCTGGTACGGCAAGGCACCAGGACTCGACCGGGCGACCGACGCGTTGCGCCACGGGGTCTTCGCCGGGACGTCCCCCGGTGGCGGGGCGGTGGCGCTGGTCGGCGACGACCCGGCCGCCAAGTCGTCCACCATGCCGTCGTCATCCGACGCGGCACTCGTCGACCTCCACATGCCGATCTTGTACCCCGGCACAACGTCCGAATGCCTCGAGTTGGGCCTTCACGCCGTCGCGCTGTCACGATCGTCCGGTCTGTGGGCGGCGATGAAGATCGTCACTCCCGTTGCCGACGGTTCCGAGACGATCGACCTGCCCATCCTGGGAACCGATCCGATTCTGACCACGGTGGAGCGCACCGCTCCGAGCTCGGTCTTCCTCGGGTCGGCCCGGATGGTCGCAGCCGAAGAGGAGTTCCGGACCGTGCGGTCGGAGGCCGCGCTTCGCTATGGGATCGAGAACAAGTTGAATCGGATCTCGGTGTCCGGCCCCGATGACTGGATCGGCATCGCCGCCACCGGATACACCTACTACGAGCTCCGAGAAGCGCTCCGCAGGCTCGGCTTCTCGGGTGACGACGATCTCCGGTCCGCCGGCATCCGGCTCCTCCACCTCCGGATGCCCGTTCCGTTCGACCCCGAGCTGATCCGCCGGTTCGCAGCCGGCATGACCGAGGTGCTGGTCGTCGAAGAGAAGAACCCGACGCTCGAATGGCTCGTCAAAGACGCCCTCTACGACCTCACCGACCGACCGAGGGTCTTTGGAAAGGCCCACACCGATGGCAGCGTGCTGATGCCGAGCCACGGCCTGCTCGATGCCGATCGGATCCTGCCCGGGCTCCGGCAGCACCTCGAGCAGCGCCTCGCCGACCGGCTCGCTCCGCTGCCTGAACGGCCGAGAACGACGATTCCACTCACGGTCAACCGAACCCCCTTCTTCTGCTCGGGCTGTCCGCACAACTGGGGCACCAAGGTGCCGGACGGCGCACTGGTCGGAGCCGGGACGGGCTGTCACGGGATGTCGCTGCTGATGCCCACCGAGCTCGTCGGGGAGACCTTCGGCATCACGGCGATGGGCAACGAGGGCGCGCACTGGATCGGAATGGAGCCGTTCGTCGAGACGCGCCACGTCTTTCAGAACTTCGGCGACGGCACCTACTTCCATTCGGGCCAGCTGGCGATCCAGGCAGCGATCGGTGCGGGCGTGCCGATCACCTTCAAGATCCTCTACAACTCCACTGTCGCCATGACCGGCGGTCAGGACGCGGCATTCGCCGTCGGCGTCGGGCAGCTCACCTCCGTGCTCTTGGCGCAAGGGGTGAAGAAGGTCGTCGTCACCGTGCCGGATCCGAAGAGCTACGACAGGTCGACGCTGCCCGACGGGGTCGAGGTGTGGGATCGGGACCGAATCCTCGAGGTGCAGGAGCTGCTGGCCGAGATCGACGGCGTGACGGTGCTCATCAACGACCAGGAGTGCGCTGCGGAGCTCCGTCGCTCCCGGCGACGCGGCCTCGTGCCCACGCCGTCGAAGCGGATCGTGATCAACCATCGGATCTGCGAAGGGTGCGGCGACTGTGGAGACGTCAGCAACTGCCTGTCGGTACAGCCGTTCGAAACCGACCTGGGAAGGAAGACCCGGATCGACCAGGCGTCCTGCAACTTCGACTACTCGTGTGTCAAGGGCGACTGCCCGGCGTTCATGGAAGTCGAGGTCGGCGACGTGGACACAGCCGGGATCAGCCCGCCTCCGGAGGTCGAAGGCGCACCGAAGTTCACGGTGTCCGGTGTCCACCCGATTCGGCTGGCGGGCATCGGCGGAACCGGCGTGGTGACCGCCGCACAGATCATGGCCACCGCCGCGATGCTCGACGGATGGCGGGTGGAGGGGCTCGACCAGACCGGACTGTCGCAGAAGGCCGGACCGGTGGTCAGCGATGTCGTCCTGGTCGGCCCCGAGGAAGCGTCATCGAACCTGATCGGAACGGGTGGGGCCGAGTCACTGATCGCGTTCGACCAGCTGGTCGGTGCCGCCGATCCGGTGATCGGTGTCTGTGACGCTGAACGGACGAACACGCTCGTGTCGACTGCCGTCGTCCCGACCGGAGCGATGATCTCCCGACCAGAGCTCGGCTTCCCGCCCGAGGAGGCCATCGAGCGTCTGTCGGCGGCCTCCCGACGGCTGTTCACCGTCGATGCTCCCGCCGTGACGACCAGCCTCGTCGGCGAAGCAGCCACCACCAACATCTTCATGCTCGGTGCGGCCATCCAACTCGGACTGGTCCCAGTGTCATCGGAGTCGATGGAACGAGCGATCGAGCTCAACGGGATCGCGATCCAGCAGAACCTAGACGCCTTCGCATGGGGTCGCTCATGGGCCTCCGACCCGGAGCCGATTGCGGGCATGGTCTCCGCCAGCAACGGTCAGCTGGTCGTCGACCCGTTGCCTACAGGCCTCGAAACCCGCCTCGACCGATTCGCGCTCACACCCGACGTGCGGAGCCTCGTGGCGTCGCTCGCGTCGGATCTCGCCGACTACCAGGACGGCCTCTATGCACGCCGGTTCGTCGACCAGATCGGCCGCCTCGCCGAGGCGACGGCGGGTGTCGAGCGGGCCCCGGAGTTGGTAGAGACCGCAGCGCGCAGCCTCCACAAGCTGATGGCGTACAAGGACGAGTACGAGGTGGCGAGGCTGATGACGAAGCCGGAGGCGCGTGCCGCCGCGGAGGCCGTCGGAGGCACCGGGGCCGACATTCGATTCCTGCTTCATCCGCCGATGCTCAAGGCGCTCGGTCTGGACGACAAGCTCGCCATCTCCGACTCGATGCTGCCCGTGTTCGAGGCGTTGAAGCGCGGAAAGCGGCTGCGTGGCACCCGTCTCGACCCGTTCGGTGCCACCGAGATGCGACGTCTCGAGCGCGATCTGATCGCCGAGTTCGAGGATGTGCTCTCGGTACTCGCCGGGGCGACAGACACGACCGTCGCCGACGCGGTTGCCATCGCCGGCCTCCCGGACATCGTTCGCGGCTACGAAGACCTCAAGTTGCGGCGCATCGCGGAGTACCGCCAGACCCTGACCGAAGCCTTGGCAGCGTTCCGGACCACGTCGTCAACCCAGGGTTGAGGAGCGCGTATGTGGCGCGTTCCAGGTCACGGTTCGGCGCGTGTCGTGAACCTTGTCCTGGAACGCGCCAATATGACGCTCCCGAACCCTGGGTTCAGGATCAGGCGGCGAAGCCGAATGCGGGTTGGATGTCGAAGAGATAGCGGTCGGCGACGTGGTTCAAGACGCGGCGGGCCGCACGGAACCGATAGGACACGTCGGCGATCATCGGCGCCGACCTCGAGCTGGACACTGCTCGATACCACTCCGATCCGAGCGTCTCGTAGGCGTCGAGTCCTCCAAGACCGAGCGAGTCGCACAGTCCCAGAATCGCCTCGGAATCGAGATCGACGGTCTTGCCGAGCCGCTCGGCGTCGGTCGGGGCGATCCACGTCGATCCGGTCCTGTCCGGGAAGATCCCCGACAGGAACAACGCCAGATCACCGAGGCGCTCGAGCAACACGACACGGTCGGTGTCCGACACTGCGTCGAGCCAGTTCGCGATCGAGACCAGGTCGAATCGATCGTCGACCGGCACCGGGAACGATCTGGGTCCGGCGAACGCGGTGAGCAGACGAGCGAGGAACATCACTCTCGCCGGGTCGGTCAGGTAGTCGTGTACGCCACCGATGTCGAAGACGGGCAGCCGGACCTTCATGCCCGCCCACTCGTTCACGAACGAAGCGTCTCGAAGCTCGGAGGCGGCTCGATGGACCAGCACCGAGAACATCAGGAAGGGCGACACGAGCTCGGCCGGGTGCGCCTGCCTGTCCATGACGGCGTCGAACACGTCATCGGATGCGAGGAGATCC
>CBDTYK010000003.1:0-12437 GCA_965364595.1 uncultured bacterium | reverse complement strand
CCGGGACGACGGATCCGAGGGTCATGCGCCGACGGGTATTCGGCTCGCCCAGGCGCTTCACCACGGCACCGACCACCGCAGCCAGGTGTGCACCACGCTCACGTCACTCGGGATCGAACCACCGGACATCGACGTCTGGGCCTTCGCCGAGTCGCAGGGGCGCTACCACGAAGTCCCACCCCCCGCCTGATGTCGATTCGTGAGCCACGGCAGGAGCGGGAACCTCTGTCCACCGGGCAGCGCATCATCGTCGCGCTCCATGCGATGCTCGCCGGGGCGTTCTTCGTCTCCGGTGGCCTCGCTTCCGGCGGGGATGACGGATTCGCCGACCTCGCCAGGATCGCCGTCCTGATCATCGTCGGCCTCTACGTTCTCGCAACCGCCACGGTGACCGCCGTCGCTCGCTTCCTCACATCGGCGAGCCTGATCCGGTACGCACTCATTGCACTCGGGCCTCCGGCGCTCATGGCGATCGCCATCCTCTTCGTCCGGGCGGGGTGAGCTGGTACCAGGGCTACCCTCCGCCGCCCTCGATCTTCCAGGAGCCCAACCGTGAAAGTCGCCTACGTCCTCAACACGCCGCGTGCTGCCAGCTACAAGGTCGCCCAGATGATCCTGCCCCAACTGGAGGCGGGGACTCACGGGGTCGAGGTGGTCGGCATCTTCTTCTTCGACGACAACGTCTGGTCGCTCCGAACGGGTGATCCGATCGGAGAGCGGCTCGCTGCGATCGCCAGGGACACCGGGATGCTGATCATGGCGTGCGACAACTGTGCACTCGAGCGCAACCTCGCCACGGGCGCGCCACGGTGGTGTGACCCCGCAACCGGCCAGGGGCGGACCGAGGCGGCCGAGTGCGAGCCGGTCGACATGGTCGAAGGAGCGACCGTCGGCTGCTTCCCCGATCTCTACACGGCGCTGTCCGGCAACATGCCCGACCAGGTGATCAGCCTCTAGGTCGAGACCAGGTCGCTCCCGCCGCGGAAGGCCTGACGCCAACTCACACGCCGCGTGGCCTGAGTGATGCCGCCGAGATAGATCCGGGCGCCGATCCGGACAACCAGCACTGTCGCTGCGATCATCAGAGCGGTGGCGAGGGCGAGTTCCCATGTGGCGACGGTCCCGGAGGCGATCCGGCCCGGCATCAGCATCGGAGTCCAGAACGGGACCAGCGACATGATGCGGGATACCACCTCGGCGCCTGCTGAGAACGCGATCACCCCGACGGCGTAACCGAGACCAGGGAGGATGTTCAGCGGAGTGATCACGCTGCCCGCCTCCTGGGAGTCGGCCGCCAGGGACCCGGCGGCCGCGTACACGCTTCCGTAGAAGGCGAAGCCGAGGACGAACCAGAACGCCGACCACGCCCACGCCGATCCGGCCACGGCTGGAACGTCGAGTTGGTCCAGCATCGATGCCGTGCCCAGGCCGGCTCCTGCCACGACGGTCATCTGGGTGAGCCCGAGACCGCCGAGCGCGATCATCTTTGCGGTGAGCAGCTGGGTCGGGGTGATCGCTCCAAGAATCAGCTCGGCAACCCGGTTCGCCTTCTCCTCGACGACGCCGTACGCGATCCACTGCCCATAGGCGAGGATTGCGATGAACATCACGATCACGGTGATCACCGAGACCAGCATCACGCTCTCGTCCTCTGGCTCGTAGTCGATGGTTTCACCCCAGATCGGAGCCTGGAGCGCGGCAAGGTCGGTTGCATCGAGTCCGAGGTCTGCTGCTGCGGCCCGGAGATTGAGACTGCTCATCGTCGAGGCCACGGTGTCGACGACCCATCGCGGCGCCGACGGGGCCCAGAAGACGTGGTGGGGGTCGACCACGAACGCATCGATCTCTTCTGACCGCAGGAGTTCCATGCCCTCGTTGCGCTCGAACCGGGTGACACTCACTGTCACCTCACCATCGAGATGCACGGGGATCTCGGCCTCCATCGCCGCCACGACGCTCGGATCGACCACTCCGACTGCGATTCCCGGCGGTCCTTCGCCCGAGCTCGTGACCGATGCCGCAACCAGGCCGCCGACGACGAGCGCAACGGCGATGGCAGTCGTGATGAGAAACGCCTTCCTACGAGAGAACACCTCTCTCCAGGCGGCGAGCCTGATCAGGTTCCAGCCAGTCATGACGCCGCCGCCTCCCTGAACACCTCGGACAACGGGGGAGGCTCGAACACGAACTGGGTGACGCCCGATCGAGCGAGCGCTCCTGCAACCGATTCCAACGTCGTGGCGTCTTGGAGCCTCACGCGCGCTCGCCCGTCAGAGCGATGAACGATGTCTGCGCCGGGAAGATTCGTCACCCACGAGGTGTCCTCGCCGATCGCCTCCACGTAGCGGGTGTCGGACGCAGCGCGCAGCTCGTCGATGGCCCCTTCGAGCACGACGCGGCCACGGTGCATGATCACCACCTCGCGACACAGGTCTTCGACGACATCGAGTTGGTGGCTCGAGAACAGGATGGCCGTGCCTCGGGAGGCGAGCTCTGCGAGCACTCCAGCCATGAACTCGCTTGCGATCGGATCGAGTCCGGCGAACGGTTCATCGAGGATCACGAGCTCGGGTTCGTGGATGAGCGCAGAGATCAACTGCACGCGCTGTTGGTTCCCGTGGGAGAGTTCGTTGACGCGGGAGGTCGCTCGATCCGAGAGCAGAAACTGCTCGAGCCATCGATCGGCGGCCGTCCCTGCTGCGCGTTCGCTCATCCCGTGGAGTCTGGCGAGATAGACCAGCTGCCAGCGCACCTCGAGCTTGGGGTAGAGGCCGCGCTCCTCGGGCATGTAGCCGAATCGCCGGCGCGTCGTCGCGTCGATCGGGGAGCCGTGCCAGGTGACCGCGCCGCCATCGGGTCTGATCAGCCCGAACACGGCGCGCATGAGTGTCGTCTTCCCGGCACCGTTCGGTCCCAGCAGGCCGAGCATCTGGCCGCTCTTGACCTCGAGGCTGCAGCCATCCAGTGCTCGCACCTCACCAAACGACTTCTCCAGACGATCGACGGTGAGCATGACACGATCCCGATCTCGAGCGACACGGCGCCCGTCTTGATCGTCCGGTGACTCGGTGGCGGTACTCCAGGGCTGAAGGTCACGATCGGAGCGGCGCCCGATCGTTGCGCCTTCCGGCCAGGACCAACGCCCCTTCTAGGCGCACCAGGCCGGTCATACGGTCGAAACAACGTGACGGATCCGAACGGGCAATTCGAATCAGATGCCGGAATGGCCTCTGACGAACTCGTTCACGGGACGGTCGAGTCCGTGCGAGGCAGCGTCATCGATGTCGTCTTCCCCGAACGCCTCCCGGAGATCCGTGACCTCGTGTGGCTCGGAGACGGCGTTGCCGCAGAGGTATCGGCACACGTCGACGCATCCACCGTTCGATGCCTCGCCATGAACCGGACCCAGGGCCTCGCCCGCGGCGACCCGGCCCGATCACATTGCCGGCCGCTCTCGGTGCCCGTGGGTGACGGACTGCTCGGCAGGCTCGTCGATGTCTTTGGCCATCCGATCGACGGCAAGGGCGAGCTGGTGTCCGATGAGACCCGCTCGATCTATCAGCCGCAGGTGCCCCTCCGGAGGCGATCGACCAGCTCTGAGATCTTCGAGACCGGGATCAAGGCGATCGACGTTCTCACCCCGCTCGAACGAGGCGGCAAAGCAGGGCTGTTCGGTGGCGCCGGTGTCGGCAAGACCGTCCTGATCATGGAGATGATCCACAACATGGTCGGCCGCGGAGAAGGCGTGAGCCTCTTCTGTGGAATCGGGGAGCGGTCTCGCGAGGCGGAGGAGCTGTATCGCGAGCTCACCGAGACAGACGTCCTGGGCGAGGTCGTCCTGGTGTTCGGTCAGATGAAGGAGGAACCGGGGGCCCGGTTGCGGGTCGGCCACACCGCACTGACGATCGCCGAGTTCTTTCGTGATGTCAGACGTCAGGACGTGCTGCTCCTGATCGACAACATCTTCCGTTTCGTCCAGGCGGGCGCGGAAGTGTCCGGGTTGATGGGTCGTATCCCGTCCCAGCTCGGCTACCAGCCGAACCTCGCCACCGAGCTCTCCGAGCTCGAGGAGCGGATCTGCAGCACACCCGACGGAGCGATCAGCTCGATCCAGGCCGTCTACGTTCCGGCAGACGACTTCACCGACCCGGCCGCCGTGCACATCTTTGGACATCTCTCCGCGTCGGTCGTGCTGTCGCGAGATCGGGCGAGTGAGGGGCTGTACCCGGCCGTCGATCCGCTGCGCTCCGAGTCGAAGATGCTGGTACCCCAGATCGTAGGACACCACCACTACGAGATCGCACGGGAGGTGCGAAGAACCCTTGCCGCGTATGAGGATCTCAAGGACGTCATTGCGATGCTCGGCATGGATGAGCTGTCCGAAGAGGATCAGCGCATCGTCGGCCGGGCGCGCCGGCTCGAACGGTTCCTCACCCAGCCGCTGTTCGTCACCGAGCGGTTCACCAACATGGAGGGCAGGAACGTCCGTCTCCAGGATGCGCTCGGGGGATGCGAACGGATCCTGGCCGACGAGCTCGCCGACGCCGAGGAGAGCGATCTGTTCATGATCGGATCGATCGACGAGGCCCTCGGGCGCATGCGCGAGCGTCAAAAGGTGAAGTCATGAGGCTCGTGGTTGCGCTCCCCCATCGGATCGAGATCGACACCGCGGTCGACAAGGTCGGGGCCGAGGGGCTGCACGGGACCTTCACCATGCTTCCACACCACCTCGACCACGTCGTGTTGCTGGTGTCCGGGATCCTCACCTACCTCCCCAGCGGTGACTCCGACGAGCGGTATGTCGCCGTCAAGGGCGGTGTCCTGACCAAGGTCGGAGCCGATGTTCGCGTCGCGACCATCGCCGCCGTTCAGGGTGAACGTCTCGAGGACCTCGAGCGGACCGTGGTCAGGTCGTTCCGTCGACTCGACGAGCGCGAACGGGACTCGCGGGCGGCGATGACCCGGATCGAGAGTCATGTGCTCCACGAGATGTTCGAATTCGAGGAGGAATCGTGACCGAGGACGACCGACGTCAGTTCGGTCAGACGGTAGGGCGGAAAGCCGACCGGCGATTGGCGGCGAGACGCCGTGGCGACGACGTGTGGTTCTGGCTGGGGATGCTCGGACTCATCGGCTGGTCGGTCGCCATCCCGACCGTTGCGGGCGTGGCGCTCGGGCTCTGGCTCGAACGCGTCGCTCCTGCGCCGTTCTCGTGGGTGCTCACGATGCTCGTTGTCGGGCTCGCACTCGGTCTGCTGAACGCATGGATGTGGGTGCGGCGCGAGTCGACCGACGACTCGGACGAGTCCAGGCAAGAGGAGGTCGAGCCGTGATCCTCGACCTCGCAATCGGTGCTCTGGTCGGTCTCGGCTGTGGTGTCGTGTTCTTCGGAGGCCTCCGCTGGACGGTGTCGAAGCTCGAATCGGTGCGTCGGCCGGCGACCCTGATGATCTCGAGCCTGCTCGTTCGAACGGCGGCGGTGACAGGAGCCATCGTGCTGGTCTCCGAAGGGAGTCTCGCCCGTGTGCTCGCAGCGCTCGGTGGTCTCCTGATCGTCCGAACCGCAATGGTCGCCATCGTCAGGCGTGAGGTGTCGGCCATGGAGGTGGCGTCGTGGACGTGACCCAGCTGAGCCCTGACGAAGTGATCTTCTGGGAGTGGGGCTTCCTCCATATCAACGCGACGATCGTCTTCACCTGGGCCGTGATGGCCCTGATGATCGGAGGCGTGTGGGTGGCGACCCGCCATCTCACCAACAGCTCCGAAGTGCCTCGAGGTCAGAACGCCCTCGAAGTGGTGATCGACTACATCGGTGGTCAGATCCGCGAGATCAGCGGCGGCGACCGTCCCGAGCCCTACCTGCCGTTCGTCGGCACGGTCTTCCTGTTCATCGCCGTGGCAAATCTCCTCACCATTCTCCCGGGATACGTGGCGCCGACGGCGTCGCTGTCGACGACGGCTGCGTTGGCGATCGCCGTGTTCCTGGCAGTGCCGGTGTTCGGTGTGACCCGGCAGGGATGGCGGGGCTATCTGCGTCATTACATCGAACCGAATCCCATCATGCTGCCGTTCAACGTGATCGGTGATCTCTCCCGGACGCTTGCGCTCGCCGTCCGCCTCTTCGGGAACATCATGAGCGGCACGAAGATCGTGGCCGTCCTGGTCGGCATCGTCCCGCTGGTCTTCCCGATCGTGTTCCGGGCACTCGGCCTGCTCACCGGCCTCATTCAGGCGTACATCTTCGCCGTGCTGGCCATGGTCTACATCGCATCCGCCATGTCCGTCTCGACCGAGGACGAACGTGTGGACGATGACTCGATTCACTCCGACGAAAGGAACAGCTCGTGGACGCCACAACAGTGATCGGACTCGTGTCGGTGATCACCGCCGGCCTGACGATCGCCATCGGTTCGATCGGCCCTGCGTTCGGTGAGGCGCGGGCGCTCGACCGCGCACTCGCCTCGATCGCTCAACAGCCGGATGAGGCCGGGCGGATCACCAGAACGGTGTTCGTGGGACTGGCCTTCATCGAGTCGACGGCGATCTACTGCTTCGTGATCTCGATCATCCTGATCTTCGCGAACCCGTTCTGGAACCAGGTCATCGGGGGGTGAACGAAGCATGACTGTCCGGATGCGAGGTGTCACATGCTGATCGACTGGTTCACTGTCGTCGCCCAGCTCGTGAACTTCCTCATCCTGCTGACCGTGCTCAAGTTCCTGCTGTATGACCGGATTCTCGAGGCAATGGATCAGCGTCGGGAACGGTTCGTCGAACGCGAAGCGGAGACCGAGCGGATGCTCTCGGAGGCCGCAGATGAAGCCGAGCGGATCAGGGCCGACCGTGAGGATCTCGAGGCGAACTGGGAGGAGATGATCTCCGAGGCACGGAGCGAGGCAGCGGAGCGTCGGCGTGAACTGCTGGAAGAGGCCCGCAGCCAGGTCGAGGTCCGCGAAGCGCAATGGATGGAATCGCTGCGCGACAGTCAGGAGCGTCTGCTCGACCAACTCCAACGGGAAACGGGTGAGCGCGCCATCGAGGTCACTCGCCACGCCGTACGTGACCTCGCGGACGCCGAGCTCGAAGCCTCGATGATCGAGGTGTTCATCGAGCGCCTCTCCGAGCTGCAGGAGACCAAGGACTCTGCGGTGCTCACTGCGCTCCGATCCGACGCTCCGGCCCCGGTCGTGATCCGTACGTCGTTCGCCCTCTCCGATCCCCAGCGTGACGCAGTGCGCTCGGCGATTCACGGGCTGCTCTCGGATCCGACCAGAGAGATCGAATGGATCCGGGACCCTGATCTCATCGCCGGAGTGGTGGTCGTCGTCGGAGCCCGGATCATCGGCTGGACCATCGACACCTACCTCGCGGCCGTGCGGGCAGGATTCGCCGAGATCGTCCGTCACCAGATGGAAGAGTCGGAGCACGTCGTCGGTTCCAGCGGTCCGGTCGACGCAGAGCTGCGTCCCACGATGGGTGCGCCGTGACGACGTCCAGCTCGATCTCCGACTACGACCTCTGGCACGCGGCGCTGTCCGAGCGGCTTGCGAGACTGGACGACGTCGCGAGCTCGCTCCGGCACCGGCCACAGGTGGAGGAGATCGGCCGGGTGCTCCGTGTCGATGGTGGAATCGCCGAGGTTGCAGGACTGCCCGGGGTGCGTTCGGAGGAATTGGTGCGCTTCTCGCACGGGCACGTCGGCATGGCCTACGACCTCTCTCCGGACCGGGTCGGTGTCATCCTCCTGGATGCGATGGGCGGAATCAGCGCAGGGGACTCCGTCAGCCGGACCGGCCTGGTGATGAGCGCCCCGGTGGGTGCGGGGATCGTCGGACGAGTGATCGACCCGACGGGGCGTCCGCTCGATGACGGCGGTCCCGTGCCCTCGCGGGAGCAATGGCCGATCGAGCGGCCCGCCACCGACATCATGCAGCGAGCGCCTGTCGATACGCCGCTCCAGACGGGGATCAAGGCGATCGACGCGCTCGTTCCGATCGGCCGGGGCCAGCGCGAGCTCATCTTGGGTGACCGGCAGACCGGCAAGACGTCCATCGCCGTCGACACGATCATCAACCAGCGCGACCAGGGGGTCGTGTGCATCTATTGCGCGATCGGCCAGCGCAGCTCGGCTGTTGCCCAGACGGTCGCAGACCTTCGGGAGGCGGGCGCGATGGGCTATACAGCCGTCGTGGTCGCAACCGGCGACGACCCACCAGGTCGCCAGTTCATCGCTCCCTACGCCGCGACCACGATGGCCGAGTACTTCATGGAACGAGGGGACGACGTCCTGATCGTGTACGACGACCTCACCCGCCACGCGCGGGCCTATCGGGAGCTCTCCCTCCTGCTGAGGCGCCCACCGGGTCGGGAGGCGTATCCGGGAGACATCTTCTACATCCACTCGCGGCTGTTGGAACGACACACGAGAGTCAAAGGAGCAGGCTCGATGACCGCGCTGCCGATCGTCGAGACGCAGGCGCAGAACATCTCCGCCTACATCCCCACGAACCTCATCTCGATCACCGACGGCCAGATCTATCTGTCGCCCAAGCTCTTCCAGCACGGCGTGCTCCCGGCGATCGACATCGGACGGTCCGTGTCCCGCGTCGGTGGCCAGGCGCAGATGCCGGCGTATCGAGCGGTGACCGGTGACCTGCGGCTGTCGTACAGCCAGTTCGAAGAGCTCGAGCGATTCAGTCGTTACGGCGCCCGCCTCGAACGAGAGAAGGAGCGCGCGCTCGAGCGCGGTCGGAGGGTGCGCGAGGTGTTGAAGCAGGCCAGGTACCAACCGATGAGCCTGCGTGAGCAGATCGCAACACTGGTGTCGGTCACCGACGGCGTCTTCGACCAGGTGCCCATCGGCGACGTCGAGCGGGTGTCCCGACGGCTCGCCCGTGATCTGGTGAGCCGACACACCGAGGCGTTCGACGCAGTCGCCACGGGTCGGCAGCTCACGTCCGAGCAACTCGAGGAGATCCGGGCATCGGCGCACCGGATCGTCGCCTCGCCGGGATGGTGACACGATGCCGACCATCGAGGGTCTGAGTCGGAAACTCCGAGTAGGAGAGGAGCTCCACACCGTCGTCGGCACCATGAAGGGTTTGGCCGCGGTGGCGATCCACGACTTCGAGCATGCCGTCCGGGCGCTCAGTGAGTACACGGCAACGGTCGAGCAGGGGCTGCAGATCCTGCTATCGCTCAGGAGTGAGCCGATCCTGCCAACTCCGGTCGATACCGGACGGACGGCCCTGATCGTCATCGGAACGGATCAGGGCCTGTGCGGACCGATCAATCGTGAGATCGTCGCAGCAGCGGTCGAGTGGTGCGCCGCCCACGATCTCGAGCCCGAGCGACGGGTGATCGTGGCGCTCGGGCTCAGAGCGGCCCGGGAGTTGGAGGCGGCCGGCTTCGAACCGGATCAGACACTCGAGCTCCCGGGGTCGGTCGAGGCGATCAGCCGGGTCGTGGATGATCTCGTCGTGCGGATCGATCGTTGGAGGTCGGACCTGGAAGTCTCCAGGGTGATCGTGGCGTTCCAGCACCCCATTCAGCGCACACAGCGAACCACGCGCATGTTCCAGGTCGTGCCCCCGGACGTCCGTCGCCTCCGCGCCATTGCCGGGCGTCCATGGCCGACACGGATGCTTCCGGGGACGCCCCATGCTCCGGAGCAGCTGACCGCGGGACTGTTGCGCCAGGATCTGTTCATTGCGCTGTTCCGAGCGATCGCCGAGGCCAAGACCGCAGAGCACGGTGCCCGGCTGTCGGCGATGCAGGCCGCCGAGCAGAACATCGACGAGCGGCTGACGACGCTTCGAACCGAGTACCACCAACTTCGTCAGGCGCTGATCACAGAGGAGCTGTTGGACGTGGTCTCCGGATTCGAGGCCCTTGACAACTCGTACTAAGTACGAGTAGAGTCCTTCGTACTAAGTACGAGAGAGGCTGCGCCTCATGATCACACACGGAGAGTCCACATGACCACCACCACGATGACGGCCCCGGCGCCGCTCCGATCCACGCTCGGCGACGTCTCGCCACGGCGAGCGGCCCGATACTCGGGAATCGCCTATCTCGCGCTGTTCGTGCTGGCGATGTTCGCCAACTTCTTCGTTCGCGAAGGCCTGGTCGTCTCCGGGGACGCGGCTGCGACGTTCGCCAACATCGCCGAATCACAGACGCTGTTCCGGTTCGGTCTCGTTGCGTTCCTGGCGATCTTCATCCTCGACGTCGGGATCGCGTGGGGACTGCACGTCGTCTTCGAACGCATCTCCCGACAGGTGTCCCTGGTCGCCGCCTGGTTCCGTCTGACCTATACGGTCTTCCTCGGGGTGGCGGCGATCTTCTTCTTCTTGGCCCTCGAGTTGGTCAGCGGCGCCGGGCACCTTGCCTCGTTCGCCCAGGCGCAGCTCGAATCCCAGGTGCTGCTCGCGGTCAACGCCTTCAACTACACCTGGCTGATCGGTCTGGTCGCCTTCGGCCTGCACCTCGGGCTGATCGCCTACCTGATGGTCCGGTCGGGTTCGGTGTCACGGGTGCTCGCAGTGTTCCTCGCAGCTGCAGGGGCCGCCTATGTCGTCGACACCACCGCATTCTCGTTGCTCCCCAACTACACGGACTACGCGGGAGCGTTCCTGGCGATGGTGGCGATCCCGTCGGTCATCGGTGAGCTCGCATTCACGATCTGGCTGCTCCGAGGCGGATTCGATCGACCTATTCGTTGAGGGTCGTCCGTCGGATTCGAACGGGGCGTTCGGCCGGAGCCGCCGAACGCCCCGCAAGGCATGATTGGGGCATGATCGAATCACACGACTACCTACTCCACCTCGAAGGCACCGGGCCCAAGACCGGGACCATGACCGCAGACGAGGACGGCCTGCCGATGCTCCACGTCGCATCGCCGCCCGAGTTCGGTGGCCCCGAAGCCGTGTGGAGCCCCGAGCACCTGTTCGTGGCAGCGGTGTCGAGTTGCCTCATGACCACCTTCCGGAGCATTGCCGAGATGTCGAAGCTCGATGTCGTGGCCTACAGCGACGACCCGGTCGGTCATCTCATCCGGGACGAGTCACGGCTGTACCGCATCGAGTCGGTCACGCTGAGACCGCGTGTTGTCATCTCGGATCCCGACAAGATCGATCGGGCCATCAGACTGCTCGAGAAGGCCGAGGCCGCCTGCCTCGTGAGTCGCTCGGTCAGCGCAGAGATCCATCTCGAGCCGACGGTGGACGTCGTCGAGGCCTGAGTCAGGTGAGGTGGCGGGCCAGCTTCTTCTCCATCGAGTCCATGAACGCAGGCGGCCCGGTCATCGAGATCATGATCCCGTCGTCGACGGCGGTGGCCTCTCTCGAGACATCCGGATAGAACGTCGAGCTCATCTCGATGAACCGGCTCACCAGTTCGACGTCGGCCGTCGTGACGACGTCGAAGCCCGAGTCGGTCCGCATCGCCGACACCACCCGGTCGTAGATCTCGTCTCCCAGCTTCCCGAACTCGATCAGGGGGCCGTCGTCGTGGCCTCCGATCTGGGAGAGGAACGGGAAGTCCTCGGGTTCGATCGTGAGCCGTGCGAGCGGCCGGATGGGCTCGTGGCACGCCCATTCGTTCGACGCCGGCCCTCCCGGGAAGAAGGGGAGCCGCTCGAAGCGCTCCCGGGGCATCAGGTAGAGCGCTCCGGTGGTGAATGGTGCCTCGTCCAGGCATTCGTGGTGGAGGGAGAAGTGATAGAGGTCGATCGATCGGTCCCCGGCTCCGAATCGCATCACGCCGTTCCGGATGCTGCCGCGAAGTCGCTGTCGGTCGACGACCGAGAAGAACATCGACCAGAGGCCGTCGTGAGTTCCGTACACCGCACCGAGATTGCCCCGACCTCCGGTGTCCTGGAGCTCCATCGAGGCACGAACCGGACGGAATTCCTCGATGTCGGTGCGATTCGAGCCGTGGAAGATGATGGCGTGCTCGGCCATCAACCACTGCACGAAGGGCGCTGGTGGTGTGGGGAGTTGCTCGTTCACGACACGACCGTCACGTGTGGCCTCGATCTCCGAGAGCACCGTGCGGTATGTCCTCTCGACGGTTTCGGTCACGACGAGGGCAGGCGCCTGCAGACCCGAGCCCGGGGGCGGCGAGCCGGGTCGACCGAGGGGACTGAGCAGTGGCATGCCCCCGACCATGCCGATGACCCTTCCGGTCTCGTCGAGGGAGAAGGAGATCCGTGCTCCGTCGAACTGGCCGCCCCGGATCTGGTAGTCGTTCTCTTCGAGCCGAACGAGGTCGCTCTCGAACCCTTCGGGTGCCTCGGGGAACGCAATGGCCAGCCGGCCATCGAACTCGACGACGTCGAGTTCCATGCCCGCCATCGACCAGCCACCCAGGAGATGTGAGCTGTCCACCGGGCCAGGCTATCCGGCGCCGGTCGAGCGCGGCGGGATGTCACTCAT
>CBDTYK010000002.1:0-13331 GCA_965364595.1 uncultured bacterium | reverse complement strand
TCGTTCGACGGTGGTCCACCAGCGCATGAGCGAGCCTAATCGAACATATGTTCGATTCCGGGTTCTGGGTGTTGGGTTCTGAGATGTGGTGAGTTGTCCGCTTTCCGACATCCGCACTCGACTTCGGGCTTCGGTCTCTCGGAGAGCGGAGGACGTCAGCCTTCGGCCGAATCGGCGCGCCTGCGGGTGCTCGACGTGTTCACCTTTGTGCGATGCGGGCGAGGCGAGCCTCGCCCCTACAGCGTTCCAGCCGGGACGCCTTCGGCTACCTGCTGGAACGCTGCCTCACGGCCTCGAAGAGCGTGATACCGGCGGCCATCGCGGCGTTGAGCGAGTCGGCGGCGCCGGCCATCGGAATCCTGATCCGATGATCGGCGCGTTCCAGCCACGTGTCGGACAGCCCGTATTGCTCGGTGCCGACGACGATGGCGACGGCGCCACTGAGGTCGGCATCGGTGTGGAGCGTGTCGGTGGCGGGCGTCGTGGCGAAGGTGGCGATACGGTGTCGATGTAGCCACTCGATCGTCTCGTCGGTCGAAGCCACGGCCAGCGGCACGACGAACAGCATTACGGTCGAAGCGCGTACGACGTTGGGATTGAACGGATCGGTGGTCGGGTCACAGACGATCACGGCGTCGCAACCGGCGGCGTCGGCGGTCCGGAGCATGGTGCCGAGATTGCCGGGCTTCTCGATCGCCTCAACAACGAGAAGCAGCGGCTCGCCGCCGAGGTCGAGCGCCTCGATCGACGTGTCGAATTGACGGGCGACCGCGAGAAGTCCCTCGGGTCGATCCCGGTATGCCGCTTTTCGAAACGGCTCCTCCGAGACCTCGATCACCGGCGTCCCGGTACCGGCGATTCGAGCGATCAATGCATCCTCGTTTGAGCCGAGGAAGAGGTCAGGAGAGATGTACAAACGCTCGAACACAACACCGGCGTCGGAGGCTCGGGAGATCGCTCGGTACCCCTCGACGACGAAGGTGCCGCTGCGGTCACGATGCCGACGGTCGCGGAGGCGGACCAGTTCCTTGATCTGCGGGTTGGAGAGGGAAGTGATCGGTTCGGACATCAGTCCGGATCAGGATGCAGGTCCTCGTAGATGTCGGCAAGTCGACGTCGCGCTCGGAGCGCAGCAACCCTCACTGCCCCGGTCGCCATCAGCATCCGGCCGGCGATCTCGTCGTGAGTCAGACCCTCGACCTCTCGGAGCCAGAGCACCTGGCGATCGCGCACGGACAGTTGCTTCATGGCCTCACGGATGATCGAGTGTTCCTCGGTCTCGATCAGCAGATCCGATGGATCGGCGACAGGCCCGTACTCGAGTTCGCGTTCGACCCGGCCCTTCTTTCGGAGACGACTCCGAAAGCGGTTGCGAGCGACCGACCAGAACCATGCTTCGAATGCCGCAGCTTCACGCAGCTTCGGCAGGTTGCGAACCATGCCCTCGAGCGCTTCGGAGGCCAACTCGTCGGCGTCGGCGTGGCGCAGTCCCGAGCCTCGATAGAAGGCAACCAGCTTGGGAAAGCCCTGTTCGAGGATCTCACCCAACACGATCCGATCGCCGTCGCGGGCGGCAGCGACCCGTTCGGGACTCGGCGGCCAGGCGCGGAACAATCCCGAACTGTCGATTCGGGACTGTCGCTTCGACTCGGGCATCGAGGTCGAGATTAGGGCTGGCCTCCGCTCTGCCCTGGTTCAACCGGCTTGCCCTTGCCGGCGTTCTCTGGCGGACCCGCGTCTTCGGGTGGCCCTGCTCCATCTGGTGGCCCTGCTCCGTCAGGTGGCCCTGCGTTCTCTGGTGGGCCGGGATTGTCGGGGCCGCCGGGGTTTCCCCTGGCCTGCTCCGGGAGCACGATGGTGTCGACGATGCTGCGGGCGATCTCGGAGACCGCCGCGCCATTCGTGTCGACGCCCTTGGCGACCGAGAGGATCTCCGCGACCTTCGCCTTGACTGCTTCACTGTTCCCGAGCCCGGCAGTGAATTCCTCGACCGCGCCCTCGGGATCGTCGGACTCGAGCAGGCGGGTCAATGTCTCCTGGACGAGTGCGAGGGCCTCGGCCGACTTGCCTCGTTCCTGGAGCACCATCACTTCTGTTGCCCGTTCGCTGGCATTGGTGGTGTCGAAGCCGACCAGTGCTCCCACTCGCTCGTAGGCCCGGTCGACTCCGTAGAGCGTGTCGCCAGGCACGGCGGGATCGGCGACGGTGGCGAGGGCGACGTTGGACACACCCATCAGAAGGGTGGCGGCGATGGCGACCACGGTCCGGCGGGGAGCACGCCTGCCGCCGGGCGCATGCAGCGCCGTCCGGGCGGCATGCCGCGACCGCTCGCCGGAAACCTGGGCTTCCAGAGCGGCTGCGTAGCGCCTGAGGTCTGAGATCGGATCGTATGCCATGTCAACAGTCAAGTACTGGTTTCGCTCACAGTGTTACATCGACCACGAAGAGCGGTACCTGAGCCACGTTTCGTGTCGATAGGAGCGCAGATTCGATAAGTTGTTGCCATGAGCCGTCCCGTCGCGATCTTCACGTCGAGAACCGAAGCCGAACTCGCCAAAGCACGACTCGAACTCGAGGGTATCCCCGCCCACATCCTGACAGATGACGCGGGGGGATGGGAACCGCAGTTCGGTTTGAGCCGGGGCGTTCGATTGATGGTGGCCGACCACGAGCTCGTTGACGCCGCCGAGGTCCTCGATCTGCCCGAAAACGTCCCGGACCCGGTACGACCGCCCAGCCGGGAATTCGACCGGCTGTACCGCTATGCCGCATGGGCGATGATTGCTTTCGTCGTATTCGGGCTCATCCAGGCTCTCAGGCTGGTGTTCTGACCCCAGCCGGCCGGGTCACCCTCATTCCCAACGTTCGAATCGGATCACATCGTCGGCGGCCCGTCGGCCCCGCGAGAGCGAACCCGAGCGTCGGTCGGGTGCTGGGTGACCGATCGTCACGATCCCGATCGGTGTCACCTCGTCGGGGATCCCGAGTTCGGTGGCCAGGTCCGAGATCGAGTGGACTCCGAGAAAACCGGCTGCGAGCCCCTCGTCCACAGCCGCATAGAGGATCGCCATCATCGCGGCGCCGGCATCGACCCACCAGAACGGGATCGGCCATTCGATCTCGTTCCCGGCGGCGTCGGTCTTGTCCGGCTCCGAATAGCGGCGGTGATAGGCCGCTTCGGAGACACACACCACGATCAGGGCACCCGCCCTGCTGATCCAGGGATCGAATCCTCGGTCGACGTAGTCGGATTCCCCGGCGAGTTCGGCGACGCGCATCCGTCCCTCGCTCGAGGTGACCGCGACGAAACTCTGTCCTTGGGTGTGGCCTGCGCTGGGGGCGCGACGACCGGCATCGAGAATCCGTTCGAGGCTCGCACGGTCAACCGGCTCCCCGGTGTAGTTCCGCACCATGCGCCGGCGGCGGACGACGTCACGAAACTCCATCGTCACCCTCGATCGGCTGGCGATACCGGTGGCCGACCGCCCGGGCGAAGCCGACACCGATGGAGACCAGCGTCAGCAGCGCAACGAAGAGCAAGGTGCCGGTCCCGATGATCAGGGCCGCCGTGAGTACGACGGCGAAACCCATCATGGCGAGGAGGAACAACATGAGGCTCGGTTGGCGAGGAGAATCCATCAGTCGCCTCGGGTCGACGGTGGCGAACCAGATGAGCATCACGACCGCCGCCGCCAGTGTCGCGAGCTCGACGAACCCCTCGGTGCCGAAGAACGTCAGCCACAGGAGAAAAGCGATCATCGCGATGCCCGATGCGAGCTCACGCACGAACTTCCGGCGGTCCTGACCCGACCCGGGATCGGTTTCGGTCACAGTTCCTTGATGGCAGTGACGACCTCGGAGAGCCCCTTCTTCGCATCGGCGAAGAGCATGAGGGTGTTGTCCTCGTAGAACAGCGGGTTGTCGATGCCTGCGTAGCCGGGGGAGAGCGAACGTTTCACCACGACCACGAGGTTCGAGCGGTCGACGTCGAGGATCGGCATCCCGTAGATGGGACTGGTCGAGTCGGTGCGTGCCAACGGATTGACCACGTCGTTCGCTCCGACCACCAGGCTCACATCGGTGGACGGGAAATCAGGGTTGATGTCCTCGAGGTCGAACAGCAGGTCGTAGGGAACGTCTGCCTCTGCGAGAAGCACGTTCATGTGACCGGGCATCCGTCCGGCAACCGGATGGATGGCGTAGCGGACCTCGACACCCCGATTCTCCAGAAGCGTCGCGAGCTCACGGATCGTGTGCTGGGCCTGTGCAACGGCAAGCCCGTATCCGGGAACGATCACGACGCGTTTGGCGTATGCGAGTGTCACGGCGACGTCCTCGGGAGATCCGCGTCGGGCCACCTTGTCCCCTGAGTCGGCGCCGATGGCGGCGTCGCCGGTTCCGCCGAAGGCGCTGAACAACACGGCGCCCAATGTCCGATTCATCGCCTTGACCATGATGTTGGTGAGGATCAACCCCGAGGCACCGACCAGCGCACCCGAGATGATCAGCGCATTCGATTCGATCACGAACCCAGCCGCAGCCGCAGCCACGCCCGAGGCCGAGTTGAGGAACGAGATCACGACGGGCATGTCGGCGCCACCGATCGGTAGCGTCCTCGTGACGCCGAGTACTGCGGCAACGGCAGCCAGGATCCACCCGGTGGCGGTGTTGTCGGACACGACGATCGCCGCCGCTGCGACCAGCGCAGCCACCGCCAGAACCGGATCGAGAATGCGCTGGCCCGGGGTCGTGATCGCACGCCCGTCGATGATGCCCTGCAGCTTCCCGAACGCGATGAAGCTGCCCGAGAGCGTGAGCGAGCCGATGAAGATCGAGATGGCGATCGTCACGAGTGTCCTGGTCGGTAGCCCGGTCCCGATGGTCATCTCTGCCAAGGCCACCAGCGCCGATGATCCGCCACCGAACCCGTTGAACGCCGCCACGAGCTGCGGCATAGCCGTCATCTCCACGGACCGGGCGAGGTAGGCGCCGATGCCGGCACCGAGGACGATGCCCGCAGCGATTGCGCCGTAGCCGATGATCTGGCGATCGACCAGGGTGACCACGACGGCCAGCAGCATGCCTGCTGCCGCGTACTGGTTGCCGCTGCGAGCAGTCGCCGGTGAGGCGAGTCGCTTGATGCCCAGGATGAAGGCGACTGAAGCGACGAGGTACAGGAAGCCTGCGAGTGTGATGTTCATCGATCGTCTCGCTTGAACATCTCGAGCATCCGGTCGGTGACGAGGAAGCCGCCGACGACGTTGATCGTGGCGAACACGACGGCGACGAATCCGAGCACCGTTGCAACGGTGCCGGTCGAGGTGCCCGCGGCGATGATTGCGCCGACGATGGTGATCCCACTGATGGCGTTGGCACCGGACATCAGCGGCGTATGGAGCGTGGGCGGGACCTTGGTGATCAGCTCGAAGCCGACGAAGGCTGCGAGGAGAAACACGGTGATCGGGATGAGTAGGGCTTCCATCGATCAGCTGCCTTCCTCTGGTTGGAGTCTCGGGTGGACGACGACACCGCCCCGTGCGATGCAGGCGCCGTCCACGATGTCATCCGAGTAGTCGAGTCGCAGGTCGCTCGTCTCGGGATCGGTGATCAGTTCGATGAACGCCATCACGTTGCGGGCGTACATCTGAGACGCGTGGTGCGCCACCCTCGAGACCAGATCCGTGTCACCGATGATGCGCACCCCGTCGACGTCGATCGTCTCTCCCGGTTTGGTCAGTTCGCAGTTGCCGCCCGTCGATGCGGCCACGTCGACGATCACGGCACCGGGTCGCATGGACCGCACCGTCTCTGCCTCGATCAGCAGCGGAGCAGGACGCCCCGGGATCGCAGCCGTCGTGATGATGGCGTCTGCGCCGATCAGATGTGGCGCAAGCCCGTTGATGATCTGCTGTTGCTCGTCTGCCGCCACTTCGCGGGCGTAGCCACCGCTCTCGGATGAGTCCTGCGCTTCGGTGTCGATCGTGATGAACGAGGCCCCGAGGCTCTCGACCTGTTCGGCTGCGGCGGCACGCACATCGAACGCCGACACCACCGCTCCGAGTCGCCTCGCCGTGGCGATCGCCTGGAGTCCGGCCACACCGGCACCCAACACCACGACCTTGGCCGGGCGGATCGTCCCTGCGGCGGTGGTGAGCATCGGGAAGAATCGATCTGACGCGGTGGCCGCTTCGAGCACCGCTTGGTAGCCGGCGACCGAAGCCTGCGATGAGAGGGCGTCGACGGTCTGCGCACGCGAGGTGCGGGGGACCGCCTCGAGCGCGAACACCGTTGCACCGGTCTCGGCCAGCGACTTCATCTCGTCTGGATCGTCGAAAGGTGCGATCAGCCCGATCATCGCCGTGGCGGGACCGAGCAAAGAGGCCGCAGGCCGCTCGATGGTCGCAACGAATTCACAGTTCCAGACGTCATCGGCCCCACCGACGGACGCCCCGACGTCTCGGTACCCGTCGTCCAGGTACCCGGCTCTCTGGCCGGCGCCGGACTCCACGAGGACGGTGTGGCCCGCGACAATCAGACGTTTCGCCACGTCCGGGGTGATGGCAACGCGCGCCTCTTGCTCGGTTTGCTGGGAGGGAATACCGATTCGCATCGGAGACTCACGTTACCGCCTCGTCCCCAAACCACTGAGTTCTCGAGACAAGCCCTGGCCCAATCGAGGATCTTCGCTATGTTCTAGCGCAATGAGGCGTTTCGACAATCCGTTCCGGCCGGCTCCTGTGATCCACACTCGCGGGGAGGGTTGCGCCGAACTCGCAGACCTCCTCTCGATGGTGCCTTCGGTGCGTGTCAAGGGCGACGTGGCCGATGCCTGCCTTCAGCACCGCACCGATCTCGTGGTCGGGCGCCGTCTCAGCTCGGGCCTGACGATCGCCTCCCAGGTCGTCCCCCACAGCTTCGACCCCGAGAACACCGAATGGGTGGTCGCAGCCGTGTCCGGCGGACCGCATTCACCGTTGGCCGCTCGAATCGCTCGACGGCTCGGCGAATCCATGGGGGTGAAGTCGCTGATGGTCTGCGCCTACATGGACGACGAGACACAGGCCGAAGCGCTGAGCTGGGTCGAACGGCTCTACGACGAGGTGCCCGGAATCGAGTACCGCGTGATCGAAGCCTCCGACGCCGACGGCATCATCGACCAGCTGCCCGACCGAAGCGCCCTGGTCATCGGGTCCCCCGGAGGGTCATGGCTCCAGCGAGCCTTCTTCGGGCAGGGCGCCCGCCTCCGCAAGGGTGCCCCCGCCGGCGTGATGGTCGTCAACGCCGTTCCCGAGCGAGTGTTCCAGGCGATGTCCGATCCCGCCTTCGTCGGCGGGCTGCGCGAGGTCGGTGACATCCTGCGGATCCACGACGAGCGGATCTTCGCGGTCGCCGACCGTGCGGTGTTGATCGGGATCGTGGAGCGCAGCGTGCTGGAAGCTGCTGATCCGATGGCACTCGTGCGCGACGTGATGAGCGAGCCGGTGAGTGTCGCCGTCGACGCTCCGATCGAGGAAGCCGCCGCGCTGGCCGAACGGTTCGGCTCCGAGCCGATTCCCGTCACCGACGAAGACGGGCATCTCGTGGGAAGCATCAGCTTCCCGGCCTGACGCGTCTGGTTCCGTCGACCGCCGTCGAACGGTCGGCGGTGGCCCGGCCGAAATCGGATGTGGAATCTGAGTGGATCCTCGGCCACAATGCAGCCCGTGAACGAACGATCCCTTTCCTCGCGTATCTGGCGCGGCTCTCTCATCGTCCTGGCGGCCGCCGTGCTCTTCGGACACGTCTTGGGCGGCTGGTACTACTCGGGCGAGATCGTGGATCGCGTCTTCACCCCGCCCGCCGCAGCGTCAGAGGTTCCCGACACCTGGCTGTTCGCCACGCCCGAGGAGGCGGGACTCGAGGTCACCGAGGTCCAATACGACTCGCCGATCGGGCCGATGGACGCCTGGGTGACCGAGGGCACGCGTTCGGAGTGGGTGATCCATGTCCACGGCCGCTCCGCCGGGCGAGCCGAGGCGCTTCGTTCGATGGTCTTTCTCGACGAGGCGGGCTATCACCAGATGGCCATCACCTATCGAAACGACCCTGGTCAACCGGCCGATTCCTCAGGCCAGTACCGATATGGCGTGACGGAGCGTGACGACCTGGCCGCAGCCGTCGACTACGCCCGCGCACAGGGTGCCACCGACATCATGCTCTACGGATACTCGACCGGTGCGGCGATCTCGATGGCTTACGCCATCCGACAGCCGATCGAGACGGTTGCAGCCATGGTGTTCGACTCTCCGAATCTGGATCTCGAGGAGACCGTCGACTTCGGGGCATCCCAGGAGGAGCTGGTCGGTCTGCCCCTGCCGTTCACCCTCACGTCCACCGCCAAGTTCTTCGCAGCGCTCCGCACCGACATCAACTGGCGGAGCTTCGACTACGTCGATCGGAGTGCGGCCTTGTCGATGCCAGTGCTCGTCTTCCACGGGACCGAGGACATGACGGTCCCGCTCGAGACGAGCAGGCAACTCGCCGACGCACGCTCCGACGTCGTTCGTTTCGAGGTGGTGGAGGGTGCAGGCCACGTAGAGAGCTACAACGTCGATCCCGCCTCCTACCGATTGCAGGTCCTCGACTTCCTGGCAGGCTGATCCGGTTAGCGTCGGCCTGAAACCGTCCCCGATCGCGAGTTCTCTGTGCCGACAACCGCCTATCTCCGTCATCCAACCATTTCGCGAGACCACATCGTCTTCGTCTCCGAAGACGACCTCTGGACCGTATCGACCGAAGGCGGCGTCGCTCACCGACTCACGGCCAACCCGGGTTCGATCAGCCGACCCCGATTGTCACCAGATGGTGCGTCGATCGCCTATGTCAGCCGAGACGAAGGTGTCCGGGACGCGTGGGTCATGGATGCCGACGGATCGGGAGCCCGTCGACTCACGCACTTCGGGTCCGTCGTGTCGATCGCAGCCTGGAGCGAGGGTGGCTCGGCGGTCTTGGTCGTTTCGGATCACGACCAGCCGTTCGCGGGCTTCACTCATCTCTGGTCGGTTCCGTTGGACGGCAGTCCGGCGTCCAGGCTCCCGGTCGGCCACGCCTGGTCGGCCTCCTTCCTCCCGTCCGGGGGACTCACGCTGGGTCGGAACGCCTTCGACCCAGCGCGATGGAAGCGATATCGCGGTGGGCGTGCAGGCCAGATCTGGGCGGATCGGGACGGCAACGGTGTCTTCGAGCCTCTCGTCGACCTGCCGGGCAACCTGGCCGACCCGATGGTCATCGGCTCGAGGATCTACTTCCTCTCGGACCACGAGGGCGTCGGCAACATCTACTCGGTCACGCCGACGGGTCGGAACATCCGACGACACACCCATCACAGCGACTTCTATGTCCGCTACCCGTCGAGCGATGGTCGCCGGATCGTCCACCACGCCGGAGGCGATCTGTATCTGACGGATCCGTCCACCGACCGATCGGAACGCATCGAGGTCGTCGTCCCTTCGACCCGTCCGCAACGCAACCGTCGATTCATCTCACCCGGCAGGTTCGTCGAGTCGTTCGATCTGCATCCGCAGGGTCACTCGCTGGCGATGGACATCAGGGGCTCGGCGTTCACGATGCCGCTCTGGGAGGGCACGCCCCTCCGCCACGCCGCAGGCTCCGCCTTCCGGGAACGGCTCACCACGTGGCTGCCGGACGGTGAGCGGATCGCTTCCATCAGCGACGAGGGTGGCGAGGAGCGACTCGTCATCCGATATGCGGACGGGTCGGGTGAAGCCGAAGTGGTGGATGTGGATCTGGGCAGGGTGCGTTCGATGGCCGTCTCGCCTGCCACCGAATCGACCGCGACGCGCATCGCGGTCACGAACCATCGTCATGAGCTGTCGCTTGTCGACCTCGGCACGGGAACGGCCGAAGTGATCCACCGCTCGCCGTTCCGTTGGATCGGGGGAACTGCGTGGTCTCCGGACGGGAGATGGCTGGCCTTCTGTGCACGCCGAACCGAGACCACCCAGGATCTGCTCTGCTACGACACCGTCGAGTCCCGGCTCCATGTCGTGGGTGAGAGCGCCTTCGTCGACGATCAACCCGCGTTCGACCCCGATGGGAGGTTCCTGTACTTCCTCTCGTCCCGTGTCTTCGACCCGGTGCCCGATTCGGTCTTTCACGACTACGGATTCCCGTCTTCGACGATCGTGATGATTGCTCCACTTCAGGCCGGGACCCCGGTGCCCTTCCGGTTGCCGTCGAAGGACCCGCGAGCGCCGGGCGGCAACGGCGCAGCTACGAAGCCCGATGCGAAGAAGGGCGACGAGAACGGTGACCCATCGGTGGAGATCGACTTCGCGGGCCTGACGGAGAGGATCGAGGCGCTGCCGATACCGGCCGGCCGCCACCTGCGTCTCCGAGCCGCAGCAGGACGGGTCTACGTCCTGTCCTACCCGATACGGGGTGCGCTCGGAACCCCGAGCATCGGTGGAGAGCGGCCCAAGGGGGTCCTGTCGTCGTTCGATCTCGCATCCGACACCCACGAGACCGTGGCCGAGGGTGTCACTGCCTTCGACGTGTCGGCGGATGGCAAGACGCTCGCCATCTGGAACGGGTCGAAGCTTCGAGTGGTCGCGGTCGGCTGGAAGGACGACAAGTCCGGCAAGGACTCCGTCGGTCGTGACACCGGGTTCATCGACCTGGCACGCATCCGGGTCGAGGTCGATCCCGGGGCGGAGTGGCGTCAGATGTTCACGGAGGCGTGGCGTTTGCAGCGTGACTACTTCTGGTCCGAGGACATGACCGGCGTGGACTGGGTGAGTGTCCACGACCGATACCTCTCACTCGTCGATCGCGTGGCATCCCGGTCAGAGTTCAGTGATCTGCTGTGGGAGATGCAGGGCGAATTGGGAACGTCGCACGCCTACGAACTGGGTGGTGAATACCGGCCCGAACCCGGATACACCCTCGGGCGACTCGGTGCGGATCTCGAGTGGTCGAGGGGTGCGTGGCGCGTGAGGAGGCTGCCGATCGGCGACAGCTGGAATCCCGACGCACGCTCACCGCTCATGCGATCGGGTGTCGACGTCGAGACCGGCGACCGGATCCTGTCGATCGACGGTGTGGAACTCGACAAGATGACGCCCCCTGAGGCGATGCTGGTCGATCGGGGCGGGCGGACCGTGTCCGTCGAGGTCGGTCGAGGGAGAAGGCGCCCCCGTCGTGTGGTCGTGGAGCCGCTCAAGACCGAGACCGCATTGCGCTATCGGGATTGGGTCGAATCGAATCGACGCTCCGTGCACGAAGCGACGGACGGCCGATGCGGCTACATCCACATCCCGGACATGGGCGCTCCGGGGTTCGCAGAGTTCCATCGTTCGTGGCGTGAAGAAGTGACGTCCGACGGGCTGCTCATCGACGTGCGTTTCAACCGCGGTGGCAACGTCTCACAGTTGCTCCTCCAGAAGCTGCTGCGCGACCGTCTGGGTTACCGCGTGACTCGTTGGAGCGTGCCTCGGGCGTTTCCGACCGACGCCCCGGCCGGTCCGATGGTGTGCCTCACCAACGAGTTCTCCGGGTCTGACGGCGACATCTTCTCGCACACCTTCAAGATGCACGGGCTCGGCCCCTTGATCGGGACGAGGACGTGGGGAGGCGTCGTCGGTATCTGGCCTCAGCAGTCTCTCGTCGATGGGACCGTCACCACTCAACCCGAGTTCGGGACCTGGTTCCACGACGTCGAGTTCTCGGTGGAGAACTACGGCACCGATCCCGACATCGAGGTGGTGGTCGCCCCGCACGACTACGGCGCCGGTCGCGATCCCCAGATGGACCGGGCGATCGCCGAGCTCACCCAATTGGTCGAGGCGCACGACCTCGAGCTTCCCGACTTCTCGGAACGCCCGTCGACGGAGCCGCCCCGCTTGGACTGAGACGGGCCGCACGCACCGCTGCGCTGGTCTCCGCCGGGTGTACGAGTGAATGGCCGCTCCCAGTGGTAACTAGTCACTACGTGTTTCACTTCTCTAGTCATCTGGTCTAGAGTCTCGGTTCGACGAACCGAACGAGTGAGTGGGGATGCGACGACGCTTCCGGATTCCAGTCTTGATCGCCGCACTTGCGATCCTGACAACGACCATCGGGCTCAGCCCGGCGGTCGGAGCCGTCGATCCCGGGAACGCCGAAGCCCAGTTCATCGATCTGATCAACGCCGAACGGACCTCGCGTGGCCTCAACCCCCTCGCCGTCGACCCCGACCTCACCGCAGGCGCTCGGATGCAGGCAACGGCCATCCGGGACGCCGGCCGCCTGTTCCACAACCCCGACCTCGGTTCGGTCACCACCGGATGGTCCTGGATCGGCGAGAACGTCGGCTACGGCTACGACGTCGCGAACCTCCACAACGCGTTCATGAACTCGTCCGGCCACCGGGCAAACATCCTCAAGTCGGGGGCCACACACATCGGGCTCGGCGTGATCGTCGACGGGACAACGGTGTGGGTCGCCGAAGTCTTCATGACATCCAACCGAACGGCAGCCTTCACGCCGCCGTTCGTCGACGACGACGGCTCGCCGTACGAGCCGTCGATCATCAAGATCGCCGGCGCCGGCATCACCAGCGGCTGCTCGGCGGATCTGTACTGCCCGTACGCCCTCGTGTCGCGAGCGCAGATGGCGACCTTCCTGGTCCGGGCGTTCGGCATCCCTGCCGCATCGTCGGATGCCTTCACCGATGACGGCGGCTCCGGGCACCACGCCAGCATCAACGCGCTGGCTGCCGCCGGCGTGACGAACGGCTGCCAGCCGGGCCGCTACTGCCCGAGCTCGACGGTCACGCGGGGCGAGCTCGCAACGTTCATCATGCGGGCGCTGGGACTCCAGCCGACCTCCCGGGATTACTTCAGCGACGACAACGGCTCCGTCCACGAGCCGGCGATCAACGCCGTCGCGGCCGCCGGCATCAGCACGGGATGCAGCACCGGCAAGTTCTGCCCGACCCAGTCGGTCACCCGCGAACAGATGGCCGGCTTCCTCGCCAACGCATTGGGGCTGTAGGGGTCGGCCCTGAAGGGCCTCCCGCTCTGCGCTGTGCGCCATCCGCCATGCGCTGTCGGCGCAAGCCGAAGCATCTCACCCGAGGCACGACTTCGAAGGGCAGCGACCTCCGGTTGGTCATGATGGCTCATGGCTCATGGCTCATGGCTCATGGCTCATGGCTCTGCGCACGGCCCCTGTCTTTCGGCCCTTGATGGTCCCACCGGCTTGCGATACCGCGGGTGTAGCAAGCGAGGAGTCACGAGTGACTGCGACCATCAGCCGGATGGAGGATCTGAACCTCCACCACATCGTCCGAG
>CBDTYK010000001.1:0-18677 GCA_965364595.1 uncultured bacterium | reverse complement strand
GTTGTCCCGATATCCGGGGTTTCAACCGACCCAAGAACGAAATCAGTCGCGGATGACGTTGAGATAGTTGTAGATCGTGATGCGGCTCACGCCCATCGCATCGGCCACGTCCTCGATTGCCCGTCGGATGGTGAAGGCGCCTCGCTCGTCGAGGATGCGGATCGCAGCCTGTTTGCCTGCTCGGTCGAGGTCCCCCAGCCTTCCGCCGAACTCACGCTCGACCGCCGTCACCATCCCTTCGAGGTTGAGCCCGAGACGAACCGCCAGTAGCGGCTCCCCCTCCCATTCGAGGACGACATCGGCCTCCTGGGCGTCGTCGAGATCGACGATCGTCGCCCCGATCGCCGCGACCAGAGGCTCGATCGTCCTGCGAAGCTCGGTCACCGCTCGACCCGAAAGTCCACGGTGAGCCTCGTCGCCCCGGCCTCGACAGACCTCCGCATCGCCGTCTCGATCGCCGACACGAGCCGCGTGGCGTCACCGCTGACGGTGTTCCCGAACGGTCCGACCTCGACGGCGAGACCGACGTCACCGAACGCCTCGATCGCCGCCCTGACATGGGGACCGAGCTCACCTTCGACGAATGGTTCGACGAGGAACTCGACCGAGGCCATCACAGCTCTGCGATCCTGGTGTATGTCTCGGGTCGGCGGTCACGGAAGAACTGCCAGTAGTTGCGGGTCTCTTCGACCATCGACATGTCGAGGTCGCGTACCACGACGTCGTCGTCTGTGTCGGACCCGAGGTCTCCTACGAAGTTGGCGCGCGGGTCGACGAAGTACGACGACCCGTAGTACCGGGTTCCTTCGTGCGGGTCGGTCCCGACCCGGTTGATCGCTCCGATGAAGTACTCGTTGGCGACCGCCGCCGCCGGTTGCTCCAGCCGCCACAGGTAGTCGGAATGACCCTTCGTGGTCGCCGAGGGGTTGAACACGATCTTGGCTCCGCTGAGCCCGAGTTCCCGCCAGCCCTCGGGGAAGTGCCGGTCGTAGCAGATGTACACGCCGATGGTTCCGATCGCCGTCTCGAACACCGGATACCCGAGGTTCCCCGGTCGGAAGTAGAACTTCTCCCAGAACCCCTTGACCTGCGGGATGTGGTTCTTGCGGTACTTCCCGAGGAGCTCGCCATTTGCGTCGATGACGGCGGCGGTGTTGTAGTACGTGCCATCGTCGACCTTCTCGAACATCGGGACGACGAGCACCATCCCCGTCTCCTTGGCAAGGGCGACCATCCGATCGGTGGTGGGGCCGGGCATCTGCTCTGCGTAGGAGAAGTGCTCTCGTTCCTGGACGGCACAGAAGTACGGGGTCGAGAAGATCTCCTGGAAGCACAACACCTGGGCGCCCTCGTCGGCCGCCTGTCGGGCATATCCGATCTGTTTGTCGATCATCGACTCGACGTCACCGGTCCACTCGGCCTGTACGAGTGCGGCCCGCACGATGCTGCTCATTCGAACTCCTCGAGGGTCTTCGATGGATTGTAAAGCTGGTCGATCAGGCCACTGCGACGACCGCGATCTCGACTCTCCACTCCGGTCGTGCGAGCTCTGGGACGGTGACGAGCGTCGACGCAGCACGATGGCCGCCCATGAACCGGTCACGCTCAGCCATGACCATGTCCAGGTCGCTCCCCACGACGGCGTACGTCACGACCGACACGATGTCGGTGATCTGCATCGACGCTTCGGAGAGCATGGCGGCGATGTTCGACCAGACGACGGCCGCCTGTTCTCCGATGTCGGAGGGGACGGTGCCATCGGGGCGGGCGGGCACGACCCCCGACGTGTGCAGCATTCTGGTGCCTGACGAGAGCACCGCATGGGCGTAGTTGGCGGCGGGAGCGGGGATGTCCGTCGGAGTGATTGGTCGGTTCATCCGCCGAGTGTGACAGATGGCCCGTGATCGGGTGACACCGAGCGGATATGGTCGGTGGATGACCACTCCATCGAACCCGACCAAGGTCGTGATCCTGGGCGCGGCCGGGCGCGACTTCCACAACTTCAACGTGTGCTACCGCACCGATCCAACCCACCGAGTGGTTGCGTTCACCGCGACCCAGATCCCGGACATCGCAGACCGGACGTATCCGCCCGAGCTGGCAGGCGACCTCTATCCGAACGGAGTGCCGATCGTGCCGGAAGGGCAACTGGAAACGCTCATCTCCGAAGAGGGTGTCGACGTCGTCATGTTCGCCTATTCGGACGTCGGCCATGACCACGTCATGCATCTCGCTGCCAGAGCCAACGCGGCCGGCGCCTCGTTCCTGCTCGCAGGTGACGAGACGATGCTGCGTTCGGCGAAACCCGTCATCTCGGTCACTGCGGCGCGGACCGGCTCAGGGAAGAGCCAGACGTCCAGAAAGATCCGATCGATCGCCGCCGAAGCCGGAGCGCGAGCCGCCGCCATCCGACATCCGATGCCATACGGCAACCTCGTCAAGCAGCGTGTCCAACGCTTCGAGACCTTCGAGGAGTTGGTCGCCGCAGAAGCCACCATCGAGGAGCGAGAAGAGTACGAACCGTACTTGCGGGAAGGGGCCATCGTCTTCGCCGGCGCCGACTACGCCGCCATCCTCGCTGCGGCGGAAGCCGAAACCGACATCATCCTGTGGGACGGGGGAAACAACGACACCCCATTCATCAGACCGGATCTCGACATCTGCGTCGTGGACCCGCACCGAGCGGGCCACGAGCTGCGCTACTGGCCCGGCGAGGCGAACCTGCGTCGTGCAGGGGTGATCGTGATCAACAAGGTCGACTCGGCGCACCCGGAGGATCTGGACACGATCAGGGCCAACATCGCCGCCGCCAATCCCGCAGCCGAGGTGATCGAGGCAGCATCGGTCGTCAGCGTCGAGGACCCCGATCTCATCGCGGGCAAGCGCGTGCTCGTCGTGGAGGACGGCCCGACCACGACACATGGCGAGATGGCCTACGGGGCAGGCATGGTCGCTGCTCGGACGTTCGGGGCCGCCGAGGTGGTCGATCCTCGACCGTTTGCAGTCGGGTCGCTGGTCGACGTGTTCGAGAAGTGGACCCACCTCGAACAGGTGCTCCCTGCGATGGGCTACGGCGAGCAGCAGCGCGCGGACCTGCGCGCCACCATCCATGCGGCGTCCGCCGAGGCAGACGTGGTGATCATCGGCACCCCGATCGACCTTGCCGGGCTCCTGGACCTCGAGACCCCGTCGGTGCGGGTCTTCTACGACCTCGAGGAGAAGAGCGGCCCCAGCCTGGAGGAACTCATCGCCCCGCTGCTCCCCTGAAGCCCGTTTGCGCCTGGGTGAATTGTTTGTCCCCCCTTCGGGGGGACGGACCGCCCGCCCTGCATGTGAGCGGAGCCTCGAACCCGCGCATCGACATCGAGGGACCGGGCGGTCAGGGGGGCCTTGCCAAGTACTGGATCCAACCCCCCATGGCTTTCTAGCGCTATCGACGTTGTGGCTGCAGCGTCCTTTCAACACCCCCATGGCTTGCTGGCGCAAGCCTGTTCCCCCAAAGGGGGAACAAACAGCCCCGATCAGTCTGCCGCGTAGAGGGTTATCGGTTCGTCGATCAGACCGCCGGGCGGTGGCCAGACGCCGATGCGGAGGTCGGGGGTGGAGGCGATCTCGAACGGGATGTTGATCTCCAGGGCCTCGAGCGGGACCCGCTCCCAGGCTTCGCCGTCGGTCGACCTCCACAACGCAGGGATGGCCTGGACTCCGGACCGCCGCGCGTCGAAGTCCTCACCGGACACCCAGATGAATCCATCGGCGACGGTCAGGTTCTGGCCGGTCATGTAGGCCACAGACGGATCGGTCGTCTCTGGCGGGGGCGGCACGTGCCGCCAGTCGAAACCGTCCGGCGACACCCAGGCGGCCATCAGGCCGGTCCGGAAGAAATCGCCGCCGACTGCGACGAACAGATCGCCGATCCGGGCGATGTCCACAATCATCTGTTCATCGAAGTCGGGACCACCTGCGGGAGTCACCCGTCGCCATCGGAGTCCATCCGGTGAGGTGAACACGGCCGCAGTCGGCACGAATTCGCCACCAGGCGACGACCCTGCCGCCAGCAGACCGTCGCCGCCCTCGATCACGGCGGCGATGCCCGAACTGTCGAATAGCGACTGAGACGGATGGGCGTTCTCCACCCACGTCTCACCATCGGTGGTGGTCACGAACGTGGCGATCGTCGACTCGTTCACCGACGCTCGCCGGTAGAGGACGGTGAGTCGGTCGCCAGCGGGTGAGACGAACAGGTCGTCGACGTATCCCAGTTGGAAGGTCTCCTCATACCCGAGGATCCCAGGAACGTCGACGATCTCCCACACGGCCCCGTCTGAAGATCGCAGCAGCGGCCCGAGGCCGCCGGCGAACCAGCCGAACGGCGTCGAGACGACTTGCTCGACGCATCGCAGATCCTGCGGCCTCGACGTCTCCGGTCCGGATGCGCGCTCGAAGTCGAACCCGCTGTTCGACGACCAGACCGGGAAGCCGGCGGAATCATCGGAGGGGCAGCCAACGAGAACCCAGGTGCCGTCATCGAACGCTCCGTGGTTCGGAATGACGCCACCAAAAACGTCCGTGTCGGTATCGAGACGACCCCAGCCCTCGCCAGGATCGGGACGGTCGATTGGCCCAGTCGTCGGCGGCTCCGACGTCGGCGGCCCGGTCGGCGAAGGCCCGTCGGATGTCGTTGCCACCGGCGCCGTCGTCGAGGTGGGGTCACCCGACGTGTTCGACGACGAGTCGGTGCTGCAGGCGGCGACTGCGAGGACGACAAGGAAGATCGTGAACGTGCGTTTCGAGATGGTCATCCGGCGATCTTCTCTCCTCTTCGATCCGTTCTCCAGGAGTCGAAGGTAACGGGATCGAAACTTTACGATTTGTATAGTTGGAGGTGATGAGCCGACACGTCATGATCGCAGCAGCGCAGATGGGTCCGGTCCATCTGAGGGTCACTCGCGACGACGTCCACCGGGGTGTGATCCCCCATCCGGAGGAACCCAGATGACACTCGCACCCCACCAGACGGTCACGATCACCATCAACGGCGAGACGAGATCGGTCGAAGCCGATCACCCTCATCTGCTCGCAGCGCTTCGAGAGGAGTTGGACGTCACCTCCCCGAAAGACGGGTGCTCGCCGTCAGGGCAGTGCGGGTGTTGCACCGTCTTGATGGACGGCAAGGCGATCCAGGCGTGCCTGGTGTCCATGGAAAAGGCCGATGGCAAAGAGGTCGTGACCCTCGAAGGGTTCGACGATGAGGAGCGGGGCCGACTCGCCCGGGCCTTCGCCGCCAAGGGTGCTCTCCAGTGCGGCTTCTGCACCCCGGGCATCCTGGTCCGCGCCAAGGCGTTGATCGATCAGAAGGGCAGCGATCTCGATCGTTCGACGATCCAGGGTCGGCTCGGTGCCCATCTCTGTCGCTGCACGGGCTACACCAAGATCATCGAGGCGATCGAACTGCTCGCAACCGGCGACGAGATCCCCGATCCACCCGCTGCCGACGGGATCGGCTCCGGTGGAGTCAAGTACGAGGCCGCGGAACTCGCTCTCGGCGATCGCGGGTTCATCGACGATCTCCGGGTCCCCGGGATGCTGCACGGTGCGCTCCGTCTCGCCGACCACGCCCGGGCCGACGTGCTCAACATCGACACCACCGACGCCGAGGAGCTCGACGGTGTCGCTGCGATCTTCACGGGCGACGACGTCCCCGGGCAGCTGTCCGTCGGTCTGATCCACACCGATTGGCCGGTGTTCATCCCGATCGGCGGACGCACCAGCTATCTCGGCGACGTCCTGGCCATCGTCGTCGCCGAGACCCAGCAGATCGCACGTGACGCGGCGGACCTGATCCGGGTCTCCTACGACGTGCACACGCCGTTCACCGATGCGCTGGCCGCACTCGAGTCGGAAGAGGACGCCGTCTGGGGCCTGGATGGCAACGTGCTCTCACGCTCCGTCTACGCCCGGGGCGACGCCGACGCCGCGCTGGCCGGCTCGACCCACGTGGTCCATGAAGTGTTCGAGACCCAACGTGTCGAGCAGGCATTCCTCGAACCCGAGTCCACGCTGGCCGTCCCCCGCGAGGACGGCGGACTCCACGTCTATTCGGGCGGCCAGGGAGTCTGGGACGACCGCAATCAGATCTGCGCAGTGCTCGACCTTCCAACCGACAAAGTCAGCGTCCAGCTGGTCTCGAACGGCGGAGCCTTCGGCGGCAAGGAGGACATGTCCAACCAGGCACAGACTGCGCTGGCTGCACACCTCACCGGACGGCCGGTGAAATGTACGCTGACCCGTGAACAGTCGTTCCTGATGCACGCCAAGCGCCACCCGATCCGCATCGACCTGTCGGTCGGCTGCGACGAGGACGGCAGGCTCACCGCCGTCAGGGCGAGGATGATCGGCGACTCGGGACCGTACGCCTCGGTCGGCATGAAGGTGCTGGAGCGGGCAGCCGGACACGCTTCGGGACCGTACGTGACACCCACTATCGACGTCGAAGCGGTCGCCGTTCGAACCAACAATCCCGTGTGCGGAGCGTTCCGAGGCTTCGGCGCCAATCAGGCGCAGTTCGCCATGGAGGGGGCGCTCGATCGACTCGCCGAGCGAGTCGGCATCAGCGGGTGGGAGATCCGCAGCAGGAACGTTGTGGAGCCAGGCGTGATCTGGGGGCCAGGACAGCGGATGGACGACGGATGTCTCGGAGCGCGCTCGTGTCTCGATGCCGTCAAGCAGGCCTACGACGACGCCCGTGCTGCAGGCAAGGCCGTGGGCCTCGGCCTGTCTCTCAAGAACTCAGGTCTCGGAAACGGGTCCAAGGAGATCGCCAAGGCGGTGGTGCACTTCCGGAAGGACGGGCAGGTCGAGGTGCGGCACAGCTGGACCGAGATGGGACAGGGGGTCCACACCGTCGCCCAGCAGGTCGCGGTGACCGAACTCGGCATCGAACCCGACCGGATCGAAGTGTTCGTCGACACCAGCCGCGAGCTGGGCGCCGGCCAGACCACCGGATCCCGCGGAACGCTGATGGCGGCCGGCTCCGTGAAGGCAGCCTGTGAAGCGGCGGTCGCCGACGGCTGCAAGGCCGGCGTCGACTACTCGGGCGAGTACGTCGTGGATTGGACACATTCGCTCGATGACGACGTCGACGAACCGATCCTCCATTCGATATTCGGCTATGCCGCCCAGGTCGTGATCGCCGATCCCGAGACCGGAAGGATCGAGCGCGTGGTGGCAGCGCACGATGTCGGAAAGGCGATCAACCCGACGCTGTGCGAAGGCCAGGTGGAAGGTGCCGTGCACATGGGTCTCGGCTATGCGCTCACCGAGGATTTTCCAACCGACGAGAACGGGCACCCGACGAACATGACCCTTCGGAGCCTGGGGATCATCCGCCCGAAGGACATGCCGGACGTCGACGTGATCCTGATCGAATCTCCCGACCCGAACTCACCGTACGGGATCAAGGGGGTGGGAGAGATCGGGCTCGTACCCACCGCAGGGGCAGTCGCAGCGGCGCTCCACGAGGTCGACGGCGTCTGGCGCACCAGGCTGCCGTTCGACGTCCACCAACCGGTGACGAGATGAGCGCCACCACTCCCGGGATGGTGTGTGCTCATCACCACCTCTACTCCACGTTGGCGCGGGGCATGCCCGCCCCTCCGGAGACCCCGACCACATTCCAGGGCATTCTGGAACAGATCTGGTGGCGGCTCGATGCTGCACTTGATCTCGAGATGATCGAATGGTCGGCGAAGCTCGGTGCGCTCGAAGCCCTGCAGCAGGGCACCACCGCCATCATCGACCATCACGAGTCCCCGAACGCCATCGAAGGCTCATTGTCCGTCATCGCCGACGCCTGCGCCGAGGTGGGCGTCCGGGTGATCCCGGCCTACGGCGTGACCGACCGCCATGGCGCCGACGGCGCGCAACGGGGGCTGGATGAGAACCGCCGGTTTCTGTCGCAGGGCGGTCGGGGCCTCGTTGGGATCCACGCAGCATTCACCTGCTCGGACGAGACGCTCCGAGCGGCGGCCGAACTCGCCGCCGAACTCGGAGTCGGCGTGCACATCCACGTGTGTGAGGGGCCCGAGGACGCAGACGCTCCGGACCGGCTCCGGGGGCTCACCACCGACGATTGGCTCCTCGCCCATTGTGTGCACCTGCAAACCGACCATGACCTCTCGGGCACGATCCTGCACAACCCGATGTCGAATCTGAACAACTCGGTCGGGTATGCCGAACCGGCCCGCTTCGACAACCCGGTTGCCCTGGGCACCGACGGGATCGGCGCCGACATGATCGAGACGTTCCGGTTGGCCTACGTGATGAACCGCTCGGTCGACGTCACTGCGTCCCCCGATCGGGCCTGGTCGTGGCTCGAGCACGGCTGGGACCTCGTGCCCGAGGCACGCAACGACACCGTGACCTGGTCGTACGATCCGATGGAGCCCTGGCACGTCGCCTTCACTGCAGGCATCCGGCCCCTCGACATCGTCGTTGACGGCGTCCGCGTACTCGAGGACGGCGAACCGACCCGGGTGGACGCCTTCGAGATCCGGGCCAAAGCCGCCGAACAGGCCGCCAGACTCCACGCCAGACTCTGAGGAGGTCGACCATGACCGTACCGCCACTCACCCCCATGCCCCTGGCCACGCTGCTGGGGCGCATCGCCGAGGAATGGGAATCCCGGAGCCGGATCTTCGATCTGCCGACCGCCCGGTTCTACGACGTTTCCTCGGGGCCCGATCTATCGGTCGATTTCATGGGGCGGACCGCCGCCACGCCGATCGGACCCGCCGCCGGGCCTCACAGCCAGCTCGCAGAGAACATCGTGCTGGCATGGCTCGGAGGGTCCCGGATCATCGAGCTCAAGACGGTCCAGATCCTCGACGAGCTCGAGATCGGTAGGCCCTGCATCGACATGGAAACGATCGGCTACAACATCGAGTGGAGCCAGGAGCTGCGGGTCGCCGAGTCTCTCGAGGAGTACGTCAAGGCCTGGATGATGATCGACATCCTCTCGGGATGGGGCGAGCTGAAGCCCCATCTCGGTGAGAACCCGGGCCCGCATATCTTCGATCTGTCGGTCGGCTACGACCTCGAGGGCATCCAGTCGGACAAAGTGGCAGGGTTCATCGACGGCCTCGTCGATGCGTCGGCGATGATCGAGCGGCTCCGCAGAGAGATCCCGGAGCCATTCACGGCCTGGCGCGACCACGAGTTCGGGCCGCACATCGCCGACACCGTCACCCTCTCGACGTTCCACGGGTGCCCGCCGGATGAGATCGAATCGATCAGCAAACACCTCATGACCCGGCACGGCCTCGATGTCGTCGTCAAACTCAACCCGACGCTGCTCGGCTTCGATCGGGTACATGGGATTCTCAAGGGCACACTCGGATACGACGAACTGCGGCTCCGGCGCTCGGACTTCGATGCCGATCTCCAGTTCGACCGGGGCGTCGAGCTGATCGGTGAACTCCGCCGCTTCGCCGCCGACCACGGCAGGCGCTTCGGGATCAAGCTCACCAACACGATGGTGGTCGAGAACCATCGGGACTTCATGCCAGATGACACGATGTACATGTCGGGACCGCCGTTGCACGTGCTGTCGATGACGCTGCTCGGCGAACTCGACGCCGCCTTGCCCGGGGTGCTTGCCGTCGGCGAGAACGACGGCGACGTCCAGGTGAGCTTCTCGGCCGGGATCACCAAGGAGAACCTGGGATCCGCCGTCGGCCTCGGACTGGCGCCGGTGACCATTTGCTCGGATCTCCTCAAACCGGGTGGCTACGGACGGCTCAAGCCGATGCTGACGACGCTCGGCCACGCCATGGAGGAGGCGGGGGCAGCCGACCTCGCCGCCTGGAGGACGGTGCGTACCGCCGAGGCGCACGCAACCGGGCACTCGGGCGTGGTCTCGCACTACATCGCCACGCTCCACGACCCGGAGACGAACGGCGCCTACACCCGTGACGGGACGTCGAAGCTGCCGCGAGACGTCGACCACGAGCTGGAGATGTGGGGCTGCGTGGCATGTAATTTCTGCGTGACCGTGTGCCCCAACGACGCCTTCTTCCGTCTGCCGACGCCCGAGGACATGGAGGTCGAGGGGAGACAGCAGTACTTCGTGCTCGCCGAACTGTGCAACGAATGCGGCAACTGCCTCACGTTCTGTCCGGAGATCGGGGATCCGGCGGTCGTCAAGCCCCGGATCTACACCGAGCTGTCGAGATTCGAGTCCGGAGACCGTCCTGGCTTCCTCGTGGCAGCCGGCCCTGATCGCATCGACGTTCGGGCCGCAGCCGGCCTCGACGCCGAAGTGGAGCGGCTCACGTGGATCCTCAACGAGCCGGAGGGGCTCCCGCTGCAGCTGTCGACACTGCTCGAGGCCGGTTCTTGATCGTCACGCTGGCGGTGCCCGAGTGGCTCGACGAGGCCACGGCGACGTTCGACTCGTTCAGAAGCGACGCCGAACGAATGGCCGGCGTGATCGATCTCGCCCGGCGCAATGTGGACGCCGGCACCGGCGGACCGTTTTCGGCGGCGATATTCGACACCGACTCAGGTCGCCTGATCGCAGCGGGCGTGAACGTGGTGGTCCCGACGAACGCCGCCATCGCACACGCCGAAGCGATGGCGGTCGCAGCGGCAGGGCAGGCCCTCGGATCGTTCGATCTCGGCACCCGAGGCCCAACCTCCCTGTTCGCCTCGACTGAGCCGTGTGTCATGTGCATGGGTGTGACGGTGTGGTCAGGAGTGTCGCGTCTGGTGTGCGCCGGGCGGGGCGCAGACGCCCGAGAGATCGGGTTCGACGAGGGCCCGAAGCACCCCGATTGGGTCGCAGAGTTGGAGAAGCGAGGCATCACCGTGGAGCGGGATCTCGAACGGGGTTCATCGATCGAGGTCCTCCGCCACTATCTCGCCAGCGGAGGCGACATATACAACGCCGGAGAGATCTCGATCGAGGATGGTGACGATGCATGAAGTCCAGTTGAGGGGCACACGGGCCACGCGCCATCTCGTGGCCACGACGATCGCCGAGGCCGTCGAGATGCTGGCGACCGAAGGCGAACGCGCCCGGGTGATCGCCGGTGGAACCGACCTGCTGCTCGAGATGGAGCGGCGTCAGCGACCGGGCGTCGCCACACTGATCGACATCACTGCGATTCCCGGTCTCGCCGCCATCGAGCCCGACAACGACCGGATCCACATCGGCGCGCTCACCACACACAACCAGGTGGTCGCCTCCGACCTTGCGTGGGAACGACTGACCCCGCTGGCGCAGGCCTGCCACGAGGTGGCTTCACCTCAGCTGCGGAATCAGGCGACGATCGTCGGGAATCTGGTCACGGCCAGCCCCGCCAACGACACCATCACACCGTTGCGCGCGCTCGGGACCACGATCCACGTCGAGTCCGTCGAAGGCGCCCGCAGCATCGATCTCGGCGATCTGCACACCGGCGTCCGCCAGACGACGCTTCGGCCCGGAGAACTCGTCACCGGCCTCTCCGTCACGCCGCTCGAGTCGAATCAACGTGCGGTCTACGTCAAAGCCGGGCTCCGGGCAGCCCAGGCGATCTCGGTCGTCCACCTGACGATCCTGCTGGAGTTCGCCGACGACGTGGTCGAAGACGCCAGGATCCTGCTGGGTTCGGTTGCACCGACGATCGTCGACAGCGCCGAAGCCGAGGACCTGCTCGTCGGAACCTGGCTCGATGACGAATCGATCACCGCCGCAGCCGACGCGGTCGTGGCGTCGGTGACTCCGATTGACGACGTACGGTCGACGGCGGAGCACCGTCGACGTCTCCTCCGATCGATGACGACACGGGCTCTGACCGCGCTCAGGGACGGAACGACGACTCCCCCTGCATCCCGGGTGCTCCTGTCCCCCACCGGGACCGCCTTCGGATCGAAACCCTGCGACGACTCGGTCGTGGAGACGACCATCAACGGAACGTCGGTCCGTGCGTCGGGCGCGGTCGGTGAATCGCTGCTCGACTGGCTGCGAGACCACGCAGGACCGGCAGCGAACGGTTCGCTCACCGGGACGAAGGAAGGATGCGCCGAAGGCGAGTGCGGCGCATGCACGGTGATGATCGACGGCACCGCCGTCATGTCCTGTCTGGTACCGGCAGTACGCGCACACGGGACCGACATCACGACCGTCGAAGGCCTCGCACGCAACGGATCCCTGCATCCCGTGCAACAGGCCTTCATCGACGATGCCGCCGTGCAGTGCGGATTCTGCATCCCCGGCTTCCTGGTCTCCGGGGCGGCTCTGCTGGACGAACGGGATCAACCGACCCGAGCCGAGATCCTCGAGGGGCTCAGCGGCAACCTCTGCCGCTGCACCGGCTACGTCAAGATCATCGACGCGATCGAGACGGCGGCGGGGTCGTGACACTCGGGACCCCACAGCCCCGGATCGATGCACCCGGCAAGGTCACGGGTGAGGCCAGGTACCCGGCCGACCTCCCCGCAGACGGGCAGTTGCACGCAGTGGTGGTCTTCAGCGACCAGCCGCACGCTCGGATGACGTCGATGGACATCGCACGAGCCCGGGCCGTGCCCGGCGTGGTCGAGATCTTCACGGCGGCCGACGTTCCCGTGAACGAATACGGCCTGACGATGCCGGATCAGCCGGTGATGGTCGGACTCGACGACACCGGGCGCTCCGAAGTCCCGGCAGACGTGAGCAGGTGGGAGGCCGACCACATCGCACTCGTCGTGGCCGAGACCCTCGACGCCGCCCACGCGGCTGCCGAGGCGATCGAGGTCTCGTGGGAGCAGCTGCCGGTCGTCGACGACCTCGACGCTGCCCTCGCCGATGGTGCTCCGCTGGTACACCCCGAGAAGGGGTCGAACGCGTACCTGCACTACAAGATCCGCAAGGGCGACCCGTCGGCGGTGTGGGACGAGGCGGCAGCGATCGTCGAAGCCACCTACACCGTGCCGCATCAGGAGCACGCCTATCTCCAGCCCGAGGCCGCCGTCGCCTACGTCGACGAGCAGGGCAGGGTCACCGTGGAGATCGCCGGGCAGTGGACGCACGAGGATCAGATGCAGGTCGCCCATGCCCTCGATCTCGACGACGACCAGGTGCGGATCATCTACACGGCCATTGGTGGCGCGTTCGGCGGACGCGAGGACATGAGCCTTCAGATCGTGCTCGCACTCGCGGCGATGCAACTCCACGAACGTGGCGAGACGCGACCGATCCGATGCCAGTGGTCTCGTGAGGAGTCGATCGTCGGACATCACAAACGCCATCGCGGCCGGATCCACGCCAAGTGGGGCGCCAAGTCCGACGGGACCCTGGTGGCCATCGAAGCCGACGGGTATCTCGATGCCGGGGCCTACAACTACACGACCAACAAGGTGCTGGGCAACATGCACCTCATGCTCGCCGGGCCGTACCGATGCGACAACGTGCACGTCGACTCGTACGGCGTGTACACGACAACGGTGCCCGGTGGGGCGTTCCGAGGGTTCGGGGCGCCGCAGGGAGCCTTCGTCGCCGAGTCACAGATGAACAAGCTGGCTGACGCCCTGGACATGGACCCAGTGGAACTTCGCAGGGTCAACCTCCTCGGAGACGGCGATCCGGGGCCGACCCACACTCCCCTCCCGGACGGTGTGAGCATTGCGGGCGTGGTGAATGCGTGCGCCGAACACGCATCCTGGGGCGAGCCGGCCCCGGACACGGGACCCGTCTCCGCGTTCAGGACGCTGGCCGGCGACCCGGACTCGACGAGACGCGGCCGAGGCTTTGCCTGTGGCCTGAAGAACGTGGGATTCAGCTTCGGCTTCCCGGAACGCTCCGAGGCGCGCATCGAGCTGCGGGGCGACTCGGCGATCGTCTTCGTCTCAGGCGCCGACGTGGGCCAGGGCGCACACACGGTCTTCCGGCAGATCGCCGCCGACGCATTGGGGCTGGATCCCGACGCAGTCGAGATGGTCACCTCGGACACGGCGACATCCGGCGATTCGGGCTCCGCGTCGGCATCTCGGCTGACCTTCATGCAGGGCAATGCCATCCTCGGAGCGGCCGAAGAAGCTCAGAAGCGCTGGCTGGAAGGAGACCGCCCGGCGGTCGGCGAGTTCCGATTCGAGCCTCCTCCCACCGAACTACTCGATCCCGAGGGGGGCGCGTCGACACCCAACTTCGCCTACGGATATGTCGCCCAGGCCATCGACGTCTCGGTCGACCTCGAGACGGGTCTGATCAGGGTCGACCGGGTGGTGTCGTGTGCAGATGTGGGCAGAGCCTTGAACCCGCAGTTGATCGAGGCACAAACCGAAGGTGCAGTGGTTCAGGCCCACGGATATGCGGTCACCGAACACCTGCAAGTCGCACACGGCCGGATCCTCAACCCGCGCCTCAGTCAGTACCTGATCCCCGGGATCGGCGACGCTCCACGTCGGATCGAAACAGTGATCTACGAGCATCCCGACCCTCTGGGTCCACATGGAGCGCGCGGCATGGCCGAGATGCCGTACATCCCCTACGCGCCGGCGCTGACCGCCGCCCTCTTCGACGCCACCGGAGTGTGGTTCGACGGTCTCCCGCTGACTCCCGATCGGGTCGCGGCTGCGCTCGCTGCCGGTTAGGCGAGGAACGGCACCGTCGCTGCATAGGCGAGGATCAGCAGTGCGCCTTCGCGCCGAGTGACCGTGTGTTCGGTTCGCATGACAATGAGGGCCAGGAGCGAGACGACCACCGCAGCAAGTGGAGCCACCACGGTGATACCGGAATCGTCGTTGGGGGCCGATCCGACCAGCCCGACGATGCCCCCGACGACCAACGCGTTGAACAGATTCGAGCCGAGCAGGTTTCCGACGATCAGGTCCGTCTCGCCACGCCTGGCCGACTGGACGACGGTCACCAACTCCGGGAGCGACGTTCCCACCGCGACGATCGTTGCTCCGACGAAGCCGCCGCTCAACCCCGCTCGCTCGGCGAGGTCCACTGCGCCCCACAGCAGCAACTGAGCGCCGCCGACCGTTCCCGCCAACCCGAGCAACGTGCGCATGGACTCGAATCCGAGCCGGTGATCCGACGGTTCGGTGAGTTCGACGGTCTCGGGTCCGAGCGGATCCCCGGGCGAGCGTTTCGTCACCAGATACAGGACACCGATCATCAACGCCAGCAGGAGTCCACCTTCGAACGACGTGATCCCACCACCCTGGACGACGCCTGCAAAGATGATCGAGGCGCCCAACGCAAGGGTCGCCTCTTGCTTGACCGTGCGCGAGTCGACGGCCAGCGGGACCATCACGGCGGCGACGCCGAGCAGCAGCGACAGGTTGGCGAGGTTGGAACCCACGACGTTCCCGATGGCGATTCCTGCCTGATCACCGGCGGCGGCGATCGCAGAAACCAGCATCTCGGGGAGGCTGGTACCGAACCCGATGATCACGACACCGACCACCAGGGGCCGAACCTGCTTGATGAGTGCCACCCGGGCTGCACCGAGCACGAACTGGTCGGCGGCAAACGCAAGCAGTCCGATGCCGCCGAGAAGAGCGATCAGTGCGAGAAACACGAGGTGGCCGATCGAAAGACGTCAAACGGGGTCGGTGCGATGCGCGAGATCGTACTCCATGGCAGGATGGGCCATGGAGGTGCTCATGGCGTTGCACATCAACACACTGACCATCGACTGCCACGACCCGCACGAACAGGCGAGATTCTGGTCACAGGCCCTCGAGTGGGAGTTGATCCTCGACCCCGACGGCGACCCGATGATCGTCCCGACGCTGGACCGAGACGCCTTGCCGGGAGCGTTCCCGATCCTGTTCCTGGGCGCGCCGGGCACGAAAGGTGCGAAGAACCGGCTCCATCTCGACCTCGCTCCGGACGACCAGCTTGCGGAGGTGGAACGCCTCGAGCGGCTCGGTGCCATCAGGGTCGACATCGGGCAGAAGCAGGCCTCCTGGGTGGTCATGGCCGACCCGGAAGGCAACGAGTTCTGCGTGCTGAAGAGCCTGCCCCGCTAGTGCCGACCATCGGCCGCATGCCGGGGTCGAGAGCGCAATCTGTCATGCTGTGGACGTGACCGCCCAATCGCGTGCTGATACGGCCCTGGCGAACGACCCGCAACGGCTGACGGCACTGTTCGGCCGTGACGACCTGCTGTCGCTGTGGATCGCCGAACCGTACATCGACCTCGCTCCCGGCATCCGAGAGGCGCTGGTCCAGCGGGCAGAGTTGGGTTGGTACGGGTACGAGGCGCGGAGCGAGAGCGTCCTCGACGCCTTCTGGGAGTGGATGGAGGCGCGGCACGGCTGGACCGGCACGGAGTCGACGGTTTCGGTCAGTCCGAGCGTCGGCACGTCGGTCGGCGCGATGATCGAGCTGTTGAGCGAAGCCGGAGACGGGGTGATCATTCAGCCACCGGTCTTCACGGACTTCAAACCGCTCGTCGTGAACGCCGGACGCAGGGTGGTGCGGAATCCGCTGGTGCTCACCGATCAGGGGTACCAGATGGACCTCGACCACCTGGACCGCGTGGCCGCCGAGGAATCGACGCGGCTCATGATCCTGTGCAACCCCCACAATCCGGTTGGACGATTGTGGACCGAACCGGAGCTCGAAGCAGTTGCGGAGATCTGTGCCTCGCACGACGTCGCCGTCGTCTCCGATGAGATCCACGCCGACGTCACCCTCGGCGACAGAGCCTTCACGCCGTTCGCAACGGTCTCGGCGAGCTCAGGGGTCGAATGGGCGGCGACCCACGGACCGATCAAGACGTTCGGTCTCGCCGGCGTGTGCGACACGCTGCTGCTGGCCGGAAGCGCCGAACTGGCAAACCGGTTTCGGGCAATGAGCAGCCGCCTCCACCTGACCCGCAACAACGTCTTCGGTCTCGCGGCCATCGAAGCGGCGTACCGCACCGGGGCGGACTGGCTCGATTCGACGCTCGAACTCGTCTCTCGAAATCTGGCCGCGCTCGACGAGGGTCTCGGTGAGACGATCCCCGTCATCGAGCCGGAAGCCACCTATCTGGCGTGGCTCGACTTCCGCAGTCTCGGGCTGGAGGTACCCGAGCTGGCCCGCTGGCTGTCGGATGCCGGACTGGCGCTCAGTCCCGGGCACTGGTTCGGACGAGAAGGTGCGGGGTTCGCCCGCATGACGATCGCAGCACCCGAGGCCGAGATCACCGAAGCCATCGATCGACTCACCACTGCGATCGACGCCGGTCGTTGACCTTCAGAATCGCAGGGCGGCCGCCGACCAGTGGAAGCCGGCGCCGAAGGCAACCAGCACGACGAGATCACCGACGCCGATCACACCTCCATGGACTGCTTCGGAGAGGGCGAGCGGGACGGAGGCCGAGCCGGTGTTGCCGTATCGGTCGACGTTGACATAGACGCGGTCCGGGTCGATCTTCAGTCGGTTGCCGACCGCCGTGATGATTCGTTCATTCGCCTGGTGCGGAATCAGACAAGCGACGTCATCGATACCGCAGCCGACCTTCTCGAGGACCTCCTGGACGGCGCCCGACATGCGCCGGACGGCAGACTTGAACACCTCGTGGCCGTCCATCACGAGCCGTTGGTGGTCGCCGGTCGCAGCGACCTCTGCGGTGAACGGCCGTCGAGTGCCGCCGACGCCGAGCGTGAGGATGTCTGATTTCGACCCATCGGTGCCGGAGACGAACGCCAGCAACTCCGCGCGCCCGACACCAGGCTCGACAACGACCGCTCCGGCTCCGTCGCCGAACAAGATGTCGGTCCCTCGATCCTTCCACGACAGCAACCGGCTGATCAGCTCCACCCCGACCACGAGGATCCGCTTCGGCTCCACCGTCGCCCGCGCCCGGGCAACGTCGAGCGCCTGGACGAACCCTGCGCATCCGCTGCCGCCCAGGTCGTAGGCGGGGATGTTGCCGGCGCCGAGTCGGTGCTGTAGGAAGGCTGCGGTGTCCGGGGTGTAGACCTCGGGTGTATCGGTGGCGACGATGATCTCGTCGAGCTGGTCGGCGGTGATGCCGGCGTGATCGAGCGCCTGACGCGTCGCCGCTTCGGCAAGATCCAATGTGGACTGGTCCGGCGCCGCGACGCGCCGCTCGTGGATTCCGGTCCGCTGCACGATCCACTCGTCAGAGGTCTCGAACATCGCTTCGAGCTCTGCATTGGTCATCACCCGCTCGGGGACGTAGCTCCCGAAACCCGAAATTCCCACGCTCACCATGACTGCCTCCTACCCCTTCGACGATACGCAGGCGAAACACCGAAGGGCACGGTTCAGTCTTCGATTCTGAGCGCCCTCCGCATGATCTTCCCCGTCGTTGTGCGGGGGAGCTCGTCGAGGAACGTGACCCGCCGAGGCACCTCATGAGCCGCCAACCGTGACCGGACATGCTGTTGGAGCTCGGCGGCCAGCTCATCGGTCGCTTCGACGCCTTCGTTGACGACGACGAAGGCGGCAGGAACCTGGCCGCGGATCTCGTCGGGAACACCGATGACGGCGCACATCGCCACTGCCGGGTGACCCATCAGCGACTCTTCGACCTCTCCCGGTCCGATTCGGTAGCCCATCGACGAGATGACGTCGTCCTTCCGACTCTCGAACCAGAGGTAGCCGTCGGCGTCCTCTCGACCGAGATCACCGGTGAGCAGCCAGCCGTTGCGATGCTTCGCCTCGGTGGCGTCTGGTCGGTTCCAGTACT